>NZ_JAHDIG010000007.1:0-62205 GCF_020630935.1 Bernardetia sp. | reverse complement strand
CCAGAGAAGTTTTCAGTAGATACAAGGTATATCTAAATTAGAACAAAAAGAAAATCCTATCAAAATACGCTTTTTTGATAGGATTTTTTTACGTAAGTATATTTCTACTATCCTACACTTCCTTCCAAAGAAAGAGCTAGAAGTTTTTGTGCTTCCACAGCAAATTCCATTGGTAACTTGTTCAAAACTTCTTTACAATACCCGTTTACAATAAGTGCAACAGCTTTTTCAGAGTCAATTCCTCTTTGATTACAATAGAAAATCTGGTCTTCTCCAATTTTTGAAGTTGTTGCCTCGTGTTCTATTTGTGCGCTGCTATTTTCTGCATTGATGTATGGGAATGTATGCGCTCCACATTGGTCTCCAATTAAGAGTGAATCACATTGAGAGAAGTTTCTTGCATTCGTTGCTCGTTTCATAATATCTACCGAACCACGATATGAATTTTGGCTAAAACCAGCTGAAATACCTTTTGAAACAATACGACTTTTTGTATTCTTTCCAATATGAATCATTTTTGTTCCTGTATCGGCTTGCTGATAATTTTTAGTAACAGCCACAGAATAAAATTCTCCCATAGAGTTATCGCCTTTCAAAACACAAGATGGATATTTCCACGTAATGGCAGAACCTGTTTCTACTTGTGTCCAAGAAATTTTTGAATCATCTCCAAAGCAGATTCCTCGTTTGGTTACGAAGTTATAAATTCCACCTTTTCCATCTTTATCTCCTGGATACCAGTTCTGAACTGTTGAATATTTTACTTCTGAGTTTTTGTGAGCAAAAATTTCTACTACAGCAGCATGAAGTTGATTTTCATCTCTTTGAGGCGCAGTACAGCCTTCCAAATAACTTACATAAGATCCTTCTTCTGCGACGATAAGTGTTCTCTCAAACTGCCCTGTATTCGCTTCGTTTATTCTGAAATAGGTAGAAAGTTCCATTGGAGAACGAACTCCTTTAGGAATATAACAAAATGAACCATCGCTAAAAACAGCCGAATTGAGCGCAGAAAAATAATTGTCTGTTACTGGAACTACCGAGCCTAAATATTTTTTTACGAGTTCTGGATGTTCTTGCACAGCTTCACTAAACGAACAAAAGATAATTCCTAATTCTGCTAGTTTTGCTTTAAATGTTGTGGCAACTGAAACGCTATCCATTACTACATCCACAGCCACACCAGTAAGGCGTTTCTGCTCATCTAAAGAAATTCCAAGTTTGTCAAATGTAGCTAAAAGTTCTGGGTCTATTTCATCCAAACTATCTACTTTTGGCTTCTTTTTAGGCGCAGCATAATAGATAATTTCTTGAAAATCTATTTCTGGAATATTTAGATTTGCCCATTTTGGAGTTGGCATTTCTTTCCATTTTCTAAAGGCTTCCAAACGCCATTCTAAAAGCCATTCGGGTTCATTTTTCTTTTCTGAAATGAAACGAACGGTGTCTTCTGTGAGACCTTTAACAGCTTTATCTGATTCTATATTTGAAACAAATCCGTATTTGTATTCCGAATTTGTGATGTCTTCTAAAAGTTCTTGCTCTGTCTGTTTTGCTTCTGCCATAATTTTGTAAGGTAAGTAGCAATAATTTTATATGATGTTAGACTTGTTTGTAATTAGTCTAAATAATTTTGATACTGCAAAAATATAACAAAAAAATGAGATAAAGGTTTTATGAACTTCATTTTTTTGAAAAAAGCTCGTTTTTGGTGTTTTTTATGCTAAAAAGTTGATTAAGAATGTATTTTATCAACCGTAAACGAGGTTTTAAACCGTCGTTTAGGGAATTTTATCCTCGTTGACGGCTGCATTTTGAGCCTCAACGACGGTTATTTGTCTATTCTTAAACAACTTTTTAAAAAAACAGATAAACATCAAATTATAGCAACACCACCTCTTCTATCATTCTTCTTCCAAAATGCGAATTGACACGATAGATAATAGATGTTTTTTGCATTAAGAGTTCATATCTTAAAGTGGGTTGAGAAACACGAATAAATATCTTTTTATTTCTTATTTCTACTTTTTCAGTTTGCTTTGCTACAAAGTTACCTACTATTTTTTCCCATTCTACCTTTAGCTTACTGCTTTCAAACTTTGTATTCCACTTTTGAGACTCTAAAAATCCCTTTAAAGCCTCACCAATCGGCTTTGGGTCTGGAGTTTGGCGTGTGGGAAGTTTATTAAAATCTTTGTCGTACATGAGAACCAATTTAGATTGTAGAGTTTTGAATTTAGAAGGATAGTCAGTTTAGATTAATGATTTTAAAATGAAAACTATTTTTTAATTGCCTAAACTAATCACGAGTTCTACTCTAGGAGCTTTAGGAGCTACTTTTGTAAATAGTAGTTCGTTCTTTTTATCAACTTCTTTATTTGGAGTTTCTGTATTTTCGTCTAAAGTTGCATCATCTAATTTTTCACTCATTCCATAGACAATATAATGAAATTTGTCTTTGTCTTCTACTCTTTTTTTCAAATATTTGAAGACTTGTTTAGTGCGCTTAGAAGACATACGAAGACGTTTTTCAGAGCTTAACTCCTTTTCTGTGCTGTTTTCTGAATTTGTCCTTCCAAAAATTTCTATAACTAGCCTTGAGTCGTTGTTTAGAAAATTGGCTATTTGTTGTAGTTTTTCTTTCTGTTCTTTTGTAAGACGTTTGGCATTTTTTCCATCAAAAAGAACAAAGTGTGTTACAATAGTTTTTTGGTTTGGCTTTTCTGATGATGAAATACTTTTTGCTTCTGAATAATATGTATTTCCTGTACTTTTCTTAGCATAAAATTCATCAATATATTCCCACGAACCGTGTGAAAAGCTCTCCTTTATTTTATCAAAAATAGGTTTGAAGTTATCATTAGGTTCTAACTGTGAAGGAATATACACAGATGCTTTTGGAGAAATTTCATCTACAATTATTTTTTCTAGGCTATCCAGTGCATTTGTATTTCCTTTTGCCATCGTATAGTCTATCAGTTCTCTCAATACTTCAAATTTATCTCTGTCGTAGTTGTGTAAAGCAGCCGAATCGTAATAGTAAGTTAGATTTTGAGAGCGATTTTTAAATGAGTTGTGCTGACCAATTTGTTCTTCCAATAACATAATAGGCTCAAAAACAATATCACGATTCAACTCATAGATAAATGTTTGGGGAGGGATAAAAAGTACAATAATATAAGGCCGAAAACCTTTTACTACTATACTAATTTCATAACGCTCATCTGGCAACAAAAACATAAAATAGTTTCCAGAAACAGTATCAGGAGAAAAAATTCTTTTTTGCATTTCTTGTGTGCGAAGATTTCTAACACTTAGATTAACAACTAGCTTTTCTTTTTGAGTATAATATTTTCCACTTTTGCCTTTTTCTTGATTGTAGTGATAGGCAAACAATTTTCCTTTGACAATAGCAGAAGTAGGGGCTAATGTATTGTCTTTATTTACAAGGTTGGATGGTTGGAAACTATCAAAACCTTGAGCATATAGTAGTTTATTAGCTATAAAAATAAATAATAGGATAAGCAGAATAAGGGAGGTGTTTTTTCTCTTTCTTTCGTATAAAAAAATTATAGTTGGTTGTGGTAGTATTCTCATCGTATTTCTCCTACGTTTTCTCACTAGATTATGTATGCTTGATACCCTAAAAGTACATTTATTTTTTTATTTGAATAACAAAAACCGAACCTCTCATTATTATTTTATGAGAAATTCGGCTAACTTATTTTTTTCAACGATAAAACAAAGATGCATTATGCCCTATTTTCCATCAGCAGATACTTTCAAGATAAGCATATCTACATTTTTAGAATCCATATTCTCATTGGTATAACCAGCCAACACAAAACCACCATCTTCTGTTAAAGCTCCAGCTTTAGCTACTTGGTCTTTTTCTCCTCCAAGAGTTCTTGTCCAAATTTCATTGCCTTTTGCATCTAACTTATTAATCATAATTTCATTGGAAAGTTTGCTTACATTATTTCCATACTCATCCGCTTTATACACATCTGTATAGCCAATCATAATAATTTCAGATTTTTCTGTAACTAGAACATCAAAGGCTTCATCTGTACTTAGTCCACCAAAATTTTTATCCCATACTTTTTTTCCATTTTTGTCTGCACAGACAATCCAAGCATCGTGGCTTCCTTCTGCATAGGTATAAGAATAACCAGCAATCAGAATATTTCCAGAAGGCATTACTTTAACTACATTTGCCATCTCATTGTCTCCACCTCCATAGGTTTTTTCCCATTTTTTATTGCCTTCTTCATCTACATGAATCAAGAGCATATCCCATTTTGTCATCATTTCTCCTTCTACATGTCCAGCAATAAGATAGCCTTTTTCTGTTTTAGCTAATGAGTGTCCTTGTTCGCTGCTTTTACCACCAAAGCTTTTCTTCCAAATTGTTTCTCCTGTATCATCTATTTTTAAAAGAATAATATCGCTTTTGCCTGTTGTGATAGGAATACTGTTCATTAGTACCATATAATTTCCCTCGCCATCAGGTATAACACTATATATTTCATCTATACTTTGATTAGAGCCAAACGTTTTGTCCCAAATACGAGTTCCTTTTGCGTCTGTACGCACTATCCACCCATCTTTTATGTCTGAGCCTGCACCATACGAATCTGAATAACCAGCAAAAATAAATCCTCCGTCAGCAGTTTCTAAGCCCGAATAACCTTCTTCGCTTTCCTCTGCACCATAGTTTTTATTCCAAATAATATTCCCAGCAGCATCTACTTTTATTGCGCTCATATTCATATCACCTGCGCCATACGAATCTGTACGTCCTAATAGAACAAAATTTCCATCTTGGCACTTAATAACAGTGTTAGCTGCATCAAAACCTTTATCTCCTACTGACTTATAAGCCATTTTATTTGTTCTATTTATAATAGAATTTTTGAGAGAAGCATTATCATTTGTTGATGTAGGATTTAGAGAGGGAACGGCAAAAGAAATAGTAGAACTAAGAGATAATGCTGCTGCAATACAGAAAGTTAAGATTTTCATACGCTAAAGCTATATTTTATTTAGATTGATTTTTTTTAAGGCAAATAGTGAAAATATTTGTGTGATGCTATTCTGACTATGGTATTATTGAAACCTTTAGGTGTAAAATACATTTCCTATACAAGATTAAAAAATAGTCATTCATTGTTTGTATTCGCACTTATTTAGGAATTTTGCAATAAGTGTGCCTACTTATGCTAATATAATCCACATTACAATTTAGCATAAAAATTAATAAGTCTTTAAAACTAAAATAACTTTAGCTAAAATAGAAGGGATAGAAGAAATTATTTAGAGTACTGGACAGGAAGATAAAAAGTCGTTGGTGTCGCTTTGCAAAAACACCAACGAACGGTACTTTTCCCTATTCTGTGAGTTACAGAACAGCAAATATCGATGGATGTCCAGTACTTTAGAAATTATTACCTATGATTTTATTTCTTATCTAGAGCAATATCCGTTTTTTTTATTTTATCATTCTGACTTTCTATATTTCCATCCCTCAATCTGATTATTCTTTCTGTTTTTTCTGCAATATCGTCTTCGTGAGTAACGATAACAATCGTTTTACCACTTTGGTGTACTTGCTTGAAAAGTTCCATTACTTCATACGAGGTGGTGGTGTCTAACGCTCCTGTTGGCTCATCTGCCAAGATTACTTTAGGGTCTGTTATTAAGGCTCTTGCCACTGCAACACGCTGTTTTTGACCTCCCGAAAGCTCAGAAGGCAAGTGATGCGCCCATTGTCTTAGTCCCACACGTTCTAAGTATTTTTCTGCTAATATTTGTCTTTCTTTACGACCTACTTTTTGATAATAAAGAGGGAGAGCAACATTTTCTGCTGCTGTTTTGAAGGAAAGTAGGTTGAAAGACTGAAACACAAACCCAAGAAACTTATTGCGATAGATAGCAGCTTGTTTTTCAGAAAGATTTTTTATTAGAACTTTATCTAACCAATACTCTCCTTTATCATAATTGTCTAGCATTCCTAAAATATTGAGAAGCGTCGATTTTCCAGAGCCAGAAGAACCCATAATAGAAATCAATTCGCCTTCATTTACTGTCATGTCAATGCCTTTCAAAACGTGCATACTTTGAGCAGCAGTATGATAAGATTTATGAATATTTTTTAGGGAAAGCATATAGTAGGATTTAAAACTTATTTTCAAAAGATAATCAATTTTACTGATTTTTTTTATTTTCTCTATTTATTGAAATCATTTTTAACGAAAAATTTGATTTATCTCTCTGCAAATTATTTCAAAATTTTAATCAAATGTTTTACTCTATCTGTCTGTATGTAATCTACTCCTTTATTGACAGCTTCTATATTTTTGTTTTGTGAGTGTGTATTGAGAGTAGCTACTAGCAAACCTTCATTCTGTGCCAATTCAACGTTTTCTTTTGTTAGTTCACTGGTCTGAACAGTTATTCCTTTCAATTTATACTTTCTAGCTTTTTCTAATGCTCTTTCAAAATTATCATAAGCAAAAATTTGATAATTAGGATGTGTGTTTTGTAACAATTCTATTGCCTCTTCGTCTTTCAATTCTATATATATTCTGTTTATATTCAGATTTCGTTTCTCTCTATACTCGTCTATCAAATTTGTGAGAGCTTGATTCAACTGGTTATGATAAGCCATTGAAGTGGTAGAGTGGAAGGATTTGACATCTAAAAAAAAAGTGTAGTCATAAAGATTTGGTAAATGCTCAAAAATGTTCTTCAAACGAATGATTCTATATTTTGTGTAAGGCGCAGAGCTTACATATTCAGCATCTTTTATATCATCCCAGTTTTGTTCATATATTTTTCCATGTTTGTCAGTTTTTGTTTCTAATTCTTCGTCGTGAAAGGCTACTAAAACACCATCTTTTGTCATCTGGACATCAATTTCTATCCCATCGCTGCCTAAACTTACAGCATACATTACAGACTCATAACTATTCATTGGATAAACCTGTCCAATACCCATTCCTCCGTGTCCGATAACTTTAATATCTCGCTCTGATATGTCAATGTCTATCTCTTCTGTAATACAAGAAGTTAGAGCTACAAAAAAAAATAGAAGTAGAAAAAAAATAAAATAGATGCGTTGAAAAAGTAATGTTTTTTTCATGACAAATTGAATAATAATTTTAAAAATGAGACTAAATAATTAATTAGAAAGCATAACCTATGGCAAGCCCTCCCCAATGTGTATAGTCTGTATTAAATTCAAGCATTGGCGTATATGCTATTCTCAACATAATGCCACCTTTAAGTGGTTGATAACGATAACCAAGTGTAAAGTGAGTATGATTACGTATATCACGAACTGGTTTGAATGTATTTGTATCAGCTCTTATGAAAGAAGTAAATGTCTGCCCTATACCAAGCTCTAATTTGTGGCTTTTGCCATATAAAAAATGTAGAGCAAGAGGGAGAATAATTTCTGGGTTGAAATTATCTGTATAATCGTTGAGATAATATGTACTTATACCTAAACGGCAAGCAATAGCCATTTGTTTACTTCTATTGCTTTGAGAAGAAAAGAAATAAATACGTTCGTAATTTAGTGAGCCATACCCACCTGCGCCAGCACCCTCAATATATAACGTATTTTTAGCTCTACTTTCTATTTGTTGGGAAAATGAGGCTGTACACAAAAAAAAGAAGCATATAGAAAAATAACACTTTAAAAATGAACGCATCTGTGTCTGAATTTAATACAACATATCTAAGTAATACGTGTACTAAATACAGACAGTTTGTTTTATTTATTTTTATTAACAATAACTTATTAATAAGTTAAATAATAAAAAATATCAAACATTACAACAGTTATTATTGTTGAGGCTCTGATTTAAGCAAAAAATTATGCTTTTTTAGAGTACTGAACATAAAATAAAAAGTTTTTGGTGTCGCTACACTAAAAACACCAACAAACGGTATTTTATCTCTGTTCTGTGGCTCACAGAACAGCAAATACTATTAATTGCCTTTTATAGTTATCTATTCATAATCAGGATTTCTGACAATTATATTGAACTGTCTAGCAAGATAAAAAAGTAAATACATAGTAACTGTACTCCAAAAAATAGTATTGGCAACATATTCAAAAGCATTTCCTCTAATCAAGATGTAATACAATGCTAAAAATATACAACCAGACCCAATAGCATATCCACCAAACATAGATTCTGTCTTTTTCGATATAAATGTTATAAACATTCCTAAAAGAAATAAAGCACAAAAAACACCAATTTCCCCTCTTACTATATAAGCATCAGCAATAAATGCTGGTTTTGCCGATACGCCTGTTCCCGAACCCACAGCTCCTATTTTATATACTCTATCCATAATGATATTTTCAGGAATAGGTTTATTAGGATAAAGGATTCTTGGAGGAATAGTCTCTAAAGACTGCATAAGAATATCTGAGGTCATGTATGGTACTTCAGAGGGTACTCTATTTACATAGACTATAAACATTTGGATTTCAGATAAACGGTGTGTCAGAAACATCCAGTTATCTTCCAACAAACCATCCAAATTTTCATTACTGACCCTATTTAATGCAATAGCAGCAGCTTGTGTGGATTCTACCTCTCCACTCCAACTAAGTTGTCTTACAATTCCAGTATAATATGGAATAATAAATAGAAAGAGGAACAACATAAAAGGAGAGGCTATCAAAATAATTTTCTTATGATATGTCCATAGTATTGCTCCTAATAGAAGTACAGGAAGTACAGTAAATTCTTTCCAACCAGAAATAAGTGCTTGATACTCTCCATAAGCAAACAAAAGTCCTGTAATCAGTATATATTTCTTTTTTCTCTCTAATATGGAATATCCAAATGAAAATACTCCAAAAACAGCAGTAGCAAGTTGAAATTGTATTAAAAATTGTGCTGTCCCTGGTATAAAAAGAAAAGCTATACTACCAACAAAGAAAAATAATGCAGCAAAGAATAACAGTTGTGAAATAGAAGTCTGAGTAGAGACTTGAATAACATATTTTGGTTTTTTATATTCTAAAAATAATAGTAATCCGTGTACATAGGCAGCATGTCCTAAACAGTATAAAAACTGACAATAGGCAATGCTTGATATATATATAGGAGACTCTTGTGTTTTCACTTTATCAAGATATAAATACCCCATAGCATCCATATAGGAAAATACAGAAGTTACGGCCATATATCCTGAAAAAATAAGATGAACTATAAAGAAGGGGCGAAATACTTGAGCCGAAACAGGACGGTCGTTAGGCAGTTTTTTTACTGTTCCTGTAAATGTTACTAAATATATCCAAAGAGAGCCTCCCCAAGCTACCCAATACGCCATGGAGGCATCTGTTGAGTGTAATAAATAAGAGAGAAAAACGGGTATGTAAAGTAATAGATAACGTGGATTCATAAGGTTTGGTAATCAGACTAGCATTTGGAGAATAAGATAGAACTAAAAAAGCTAGGTACTATTCATCTTCTCTTTTTGCATCTGCCAAAACAATATTCTTTTTATCCTCTGTTTTGCTAGGGGAGGATTTTTTTTGAGTGGTAAGAGTAGCTTTCTCTTCCTCTTGCTTTTTTTGTAACTTTTGCCTTTTGCGCTCTGCTTCTTTTTCCAAACGAAGTCTTTCTTGTTCTATGAAGTTCATGTCTATAATTCTTTTCTCTTTATATTTTACATTCTGCTCTGAAATAGTATCATTTATGTATTTTTCTATCATCAGACTCGCTATAGGAGCTGCCCAAGTTCCTCCAAAACCTGAATTTTCTACTACCACAGCGATTGCAATTTTAGGATTATCTTTTGGAGCAAAAGCTATAAAAATAGAATGGTCTTCTCCGTGTGGGTTTTGAACTGTTCCTGTTTTTCCACAGACTACCATATCATCTATTCTTGCTCGGCGAGCCGTACCTGCCCTCACTACATCCTCCATAGCATCTACTACATAAGGAAAATATTTTTTATCTACAGTAGTTGTATGTTTTGTTCTGTATTTTTTATCTACCAAAGTAGTATCATTTATTTTCTTGACAACATGAGGGATATAATAGTGTCCTCTATTTGCCAAGATGGCTGCAAAGTTAGCAAGTTGTAAAGGTACTGCACTCATCTCTCCCTGTCCAATACTTAGAGAATAAATATTACCTAACTTCCATCCATAGCCACGCCTTTCGGCTATTCTGTCGTAGTAAGCTGTTGAAGGCATAAGTCCTCTACTCTCATAAGGCAAGTCTATACCTAACTGTCTTCCAAAACCAAAAGAAAGAGCATGATCGTGCCAACGGTCTAAACCAATACGAGTATCTTCCTTATCATTTTCTGAACGATTTTGCCTAATAATACGAATAAACGATTTATAATAAAATGGATTACAAGAATGCTGAATAGAACCATGTATATTCAAAGGCGAAGGGTGATTATGACAATTTACTAGTTCTTTCGAACACCCAAAAGAGGTATGTGCAGTATCCAATACACCATCTTGCAAACCTATCAGAGCCTGTACAATCTTAAATGTAGAACCAGGAGGGTAAGCAGCCTGTAAAGCTCGGTTGTATAGTGGTTTTGTAGGGTCTTTAGAAAGCATCAAATAATTCTTGGCTACTTCTGTGCCTTCCCCTGTCAGAAGATTAGGGTCAAATGTGGGAGCAGAAACCATCGACAACACTTCCCCTGTTGTTGGCTCAATCGCCACAATACTACCAATTTTATTTTGCATCAAATACTCTCCGTATTTCTGTAATTCTGCATCTATAGTAGTCTGTAATGTCATTCCTGCTTCTGGCAATGTATCATATTCTCCGTTTTTGAATGAACCTCTAGCGATTCCCAAACGGTCATACATAACTTGCTGCACTCCTCTTTTTCCTCTTAGCTCTTCTTCATAACTTCTCTCTATACCACTAATTCCCAACATATCACCTCGTCTGTAATAATTTGCTGTATCTTTGGCAAGCATACGTTGGTCAATTTCACGAACGTAACCTAACCCACCAGCAAAAGAAGAATAAGGGTAAGTACGGATAGTTCTTGCATTCGGATAAATACCTTCATAATCAGAGAGTTCGTCTTGAATTTTGGCATAATTCTCTACTGACATTTGTTTGATAAATAGATAAGGCTTGTAGCGTTGTAATCCGTGGTTTGCTTTTTCTAATTTTTCCCTAAACTCTTCTAACGAAATACGTAAAAGCTGACACAAATAAGTGGTATCTTGAGGTTTGAGCTTAAATTCTTTGGCTACTATTTCTATATCAAATACAGGATTATTTTCTACCAATAGTTTTCCATTTCTGTCATAAACTAAGCCACGAGGGGGATATAAAATATTAGTACGAGTAGAAGTATTTTGTGCTTGATGTTGAAAGTCATCAGAAATGACCTGCAACCAAAGCAGTTGAAAGCCATAGATGAATAAGACTATGAGAATAGCTATTTGAATTATATATCTACGAAAGTCGTTCAAATCTGATTATCATTGAAATTTATTGGCTTGCACAACCAACAAGGGTGGAAATAATTGATTTCTAAAAGCATTTTTACTCCTGTATATTCAAATGTCTCTTCATTTTCATACACTTTTTAATAAGAACTACAAAGTTAAGCACTTTATCTTATTTATTTAGAACAAATACTGTTATAAATATTCTAAAAATGATACCATACTATCAATTTTTGTCGACATAAAAAAGGCGTATATAGAATAAATACTATTATTTATTAGAATTATATCAAAACCACTGCAATGAACGTATATCATCTATGTTTTCAAAATTATAATATCATTCGTTTTTTTTGTATTTTTGAATGATATAACAGCTTTTAGAAGCTACCAAAATTTTACATAAACACGACCAATAAATACACTTCAACATGCTCAAGATTATAGAATGTCCTCGTGATGCAATGCAAGGACTATCTGATTTTATAGATACAGATATTAAAATAAACTATCTCAACTCGCTCTTAAAAGTAGGCTTTGATACGCTTGATTTTGGGAGTTTCGTTTCAGAAAAAGCTATTCCTCAAATGAAAGACACAGCTCAAGTGTTGGAAGGTTTAGATGTATCAGACACAAAATTATTAGCAGTCATTGCTGGTTATGGAGGACTGAAACGAGCCATTGAATACGATAAAATAGACTATTTAGGTTTTCCACTCTCTATTTCAGAAACTTTTCAACTAAGAAATACAAAAAAAACAATAGAAGAAGCCTTAGAAGTAGTGAGTGATTCTCAAAACTTGTGCTTAAAACACAATAAAACATTAGTGGTATATCTTTCTATGGCATTTGGCAATCCTTACAAAGAAGCATACAACCCAGAAATTGTAACACAATTTATGAGTAAGTTGGATAAAATGGAGATTAAAATTGTACAGCTTTCTGATACAATAGGCTCTTCCAACGAAAGCAATATCACACCTCTATTCGAATCATTAAATAAAGAGTTTTCACACATAGAAATAGGAGCACATTTTCACTCACCTCTAAGAACAGCCAACGAAAAAATTGAGGCAGCATATAAGGCTGGTTGTAGGCGTTTTGATGGTGCTATGTTAGGTTTTGGAGGGTGTCCGATGGCTAAAGACGAACTAACAGGCAATATTCCGACAGAGTCTATTTTAGCTTTTGCTAATATGAATGAAATAGAAACAGGATTAGATATGCAAAAGTTTGCAGCATCACTCAGTAAAGCAAAAATGGTTTTTAATCAGAAAGTACTTATATAGGATTATTATTTCACGTGGCGTACTTATACATAAAAAAACCTTTTCTCTTGAAAAAATCAAGTAAGAAAAGGTTTTTTGGAGTGTATATTTTTTGCTTTAATCTTTAATCTCTTTTCAAGTAAGCAGCTTTAATTTCTCCTTGAAATGCAACATCAGTAGTATCTATTGTACCACTATCACCCTCAACAACACCTGTAAAACTGAAATTAATTTCTGCTTCAAGAACATAATAGAAAGTATCAAGACGTATGATATTGATTGAACCATCTGGTACATCCTCTCCATTATATCTTATAGTAGTACGTGGAATAAATACGCTATCCGTACTATCAGCTTGTTCTACTGAAAACGAACCCACTTCTGGATAAGGAACAAATATTTCTATGGTACTTTGGTCTATTTGAGATGTTGCTTGAATATCTAACTTAGTATATTTTCCTGCTGTATCTTTTTTTGAAACAAGAACTGAAGGAGTGTTACTAAACCAATAGTTAGTATCTGCTATATAGCCAGTCATTAGAGATTTAGCAAGTGGATTATCATCGTTATCAGATTCACAAGCAACACCAATAAAACCGAACATTAATAAAAACAGATATGCAAATTTAGACACAATTTTATGTGATATAGAATTTGAGTATTTCATAGAATAGACTATTATTTTTTTATATGGATATTTTCTAATATTAGAAAGAATATGTTTGACTATTTAAACTTATTGAGGACCTGAACCAAAAGGAATACGCACTCCAAAATTAGCTCTCCAGTAATGATGTAAATGTGGAGTATAAGTTGTAACATTAGAAACATAATCTTTAAAACGATATGATGCTCCACCTTCTCCAAAAATATAAAAAGAACCTGTATAAACTTCTGCTCCAATTCCTGCATTAGCACTCAAGAGCCAAAACTGCATATCTTGAAAATATTCTGGCTCTGGGAAGGGAGTATATCCTCCTATTTCATCATAATTTTTTAGAGACCAGTCTATATTGTACATTCCTCCACTTAATCCACCATAGGTATAAAATCCTCCTCTATCGTTATATGCTCCAAAAAGATAATAACGTAAGTTGGCATTGAGTTCTGCTCCCGTATTTTTTGTTGTTATTTTATTAGAATACGTAAACTCTCCAGGTTGGAGGCTCATCATATATGCTCCTTCTAGGGTAAGAACTGTTTTATAACTCAATCCAATATTCAAGCGCAACTCTGCGCCATAAAGAGCAGGAAAATCTTCGGGCGCACCAAAGGGAAAACGCTCTTCGCCACCAATAAATTTTTGATAACGTCCTGCAATACTCATACTGGTTTGAGCTTGAGTTTGTTGTATGGAAAAAAGAAAAGTTGCTACAAACAGGAGTAGAAAAACACCTATTTTTTTAGAAACAGTGAATAAAGAATTTGAAATCATAGTTGCAAACATAATATTAGAATACGGATTTTTTTTATTTCATTTTGAATATGCTTTAGTTGTTGTATCAAAAAATATCTATTTGAAAAACAACCTCATTTAGCCATAAAACTATACCCATAGATTATAGTTTCGTAAAATAATTGATAAAATTACCACTTTTATTGCGTTTTATTAGTATGGAAAATAAAATTTGCTTAAAATTTGCTTAAAAATTAAGTACGCTAGTTTCTGATATTTTGTAGCCTATCTTTCCATTTGACTAAAAAAAAGCCTTATTCAAACAACGCTACTTATTCAGATTTTATTGAATAACACAATTAAATTGTTTTTAGCAATTTAAGAAATTTTACTAAGTATATCTCATTATTTATACTCTCAAATCCTATACCTCAATGAACCAATTTTTAAACAATTCAAATACATCGCAGACGGCTACTAGCAACTTAGCTCTCAATACAAATAGAAATAATATGCTAAAAACTTTATCACTAGGATTTATTTTTAGTGTTTTTTTAGTTTTCTTTTTTTCTATTTGTTTTTCTAGTCAAGCTCAAAATGCAGATAAGAACAAACATTTAGCTGTTTTTCAAGACAAAACGTACATTGGACTAGCCACAGAAGACAACAAAGAAATTATCTATACAAAATGTGGAGAGCCCGTAAGTACTTTTTACTTTGATGTAAGTAATGGAGAACCTATGTTTGTAATGGCTGGCTTGTATGATATTACAATGTATCAAGTAGTTGGTGTAAAGAAAGATAAAAATAAATATTTACTGACGTATAGAGATGCAAAAAATCAAAAGCAAGTAGCACAACTAGATGTAGAAACAGACAATAATAAAATATACCTTATTTTTGAAGGAATGAAAATGGGATTTGCCGTACGAGAGAAAATGACAGCTTACAAAATCTCTAACGATTGTGATGAAATGAGAATGACTTCACCTAACAAAAAATAACCTTTTACAGACCATTTTAAAAAAAACTCAAAAAGTTGCGCCAAAAACGCAACTTTTTTTTGTGGATTTAGTATTAATACATAGATTTACAATGTATTTAAAATCTATGTAAAAATGAAAACAAATCCGAGCAAAGAATTACTCAAAGGAACACTGACCACCATCATACTTCGCTTGCTTTCCGAAAAAGGCAAAATGTATGGTTATCAACTGGCTCAATGTGTTAAGGAATCTACTGATGGCAAAATTTTGATAAAGGAGGGTTCTCTCTACCCTGCTTTGCACAAACTAGAAGCCGATGGTCTGATTGAATGTGAAACAAAAATGATAGGAAAACGAAAAAGGAAATACTATCATCTTACGCCAGCAGGACAAACAGCTACCGAAAAAGCTATCAACGAACTTTTAGATTTCCTAAATACTATTCATCATCTTATAACTACTGAACCTATCTATGGTAACACTCAATGATAATCAAATAGAACTGGTTTGTGAACGTATCTTTAAAAATCCTTTGGAAGATACTGATTTACAAGACAGTCTGTTAGACCATTTTTGTTGCTTCATAGAAAGCAAAATGAGCGAAGGTCTTTCATTTGAGGAGGGCTTTAAACAGGCTTCTATTTCTATTGCACCCAATGGAGTAGGCGAGATAGAAGAAGAATTATTTTTTATTAAACACTTCAAAACCAATCTTACTATGAAACGTATTTTGTATTTCTCTAGCTTCCTAACAGCTTTTACTCTTTCTCTCTATCTTTTATTCAAACACTTACATTGGCCTTTTGCAAATATGCTATTACAGGCAGGAAATGTAGTACTACTCTTGTTTGTCTTGCCTAGCTTGGGAGCATTGGTGTATCGTAATCGTACTAGTTTGGCATTTTCAGACAAAGTTCGCCTAATTATTGGATTTTTGGCTGGGACACTTATAAGTACAGGAATGATTTTTAAAGGACTTCATTTCCCAGGTTCGGGACTAATGTTCGCTATTGGCTGGGGAATTTTTGCCTGTATATTTCTACCTATTTTCTTCTATCAGTTGTATCAAAAATCTGTTCAAGTCGTCTAGAACTCTTTTACCTTCGAAAAACTCTGTCTTGATATTGCAAAATGTCAAGGCAGTTAATTGAGTTGTTCTAAAATCATCTCTTCTTCTCTAACTTTCTTCTAGCAATTATATAATTGCTTTAGGTGGTATTCTACTATCATTTATTTATACTTTATTTTTAAAATTACTTTTAATGAGAAATTTAATTTTCATCTCTGCCTTTATATTTCATTTTATCATGTTTTCTGCTTACGCTCAATCGGATTGGCAAGCAGAAGTAGATTCTATTATTCAAAAAAATACTGAAAACCAACAACTTGGGGTTACAGTTGGCATTACAAAAAACAATAAATTAGTCTATCACAACTATACAGGCTTGGCAAATTTAGAATATAATGTTCCTTTTAACGACAGTACAATTATTGGTTTAGCTTCAGTTACGAAGCAATTTACGGCTGCTTGTATCGCTGTTTTGGAAAAACAAAAACTCTTAAGTGTGGAGGAGGACATCAGAAAATATATTCCAGAACTAAAAGTATATGAAAAACCTATCCGTATAAAACACCTTCTAAATCATACTAGTGGCATTCGAAATCACAATGTACTTTTGAGTTTACAAGGGTTTGATTATGAACATAGAGGTTATACGAATGAAATGATTCAAAATCTTATGTTTCGTCAGCGTGATGTCAATGGAATAGCAGGAAAAAAAATGCTTTATTCTAATACAAATTATGTCTTTTTAGCTCTGATTGTAGAACGAGTTTCTGGAAAAACAATAGCAGATTTTGCAAAAGATCAGCTTTTTGAACCTTTGGGAATGAAAAACACATTTTATAGAAAAGACTTAGAAGAAGTTGTTTCTAATAAAGCCTGTGGATATTATTTTGATGGCAAAGAATATAAACATCCAAAATCTTTAACTTTATGTGTTGGGGCAGGGGGAGTAAAAACAACAATTTCGGATATATCGGAGTGGTCAAAAATTTTCTTAGACAATGCTCATCCATTTGCATATATTGCAAAGTTTCTAACTACAAAAGATGCTTTAAATGATGGTTCTGAAATAACACAAGCTCGTGGCGTTTTTGTTTGGGAATATGCAGGAAAGACTGTAATAGAACATGGAGGAAGGGATATAGGCATGCGTTCTCATTTTATATGTATTCCTAAAGAAAAAATGTCAATTATGGTGTATGCTAACTCTGAACATATCAATGCACAAGGCATAGCATTCAATATTTTAGATGAAATTAATAATAATGCAGAAACTGTTACAGAAACAAACGAACAATCTATCTATCAACACTCAAAGTCAGAACTAGAAAAGTTTGTAGGCAGCTATCAAGAAAAAAATAGTGATTTGCTGATGAACTTCTTTATTGAAAACGATACACTGAAAGTCAAGACGAATATGGGAAATACTGCTGTTCCACTCATTTCAAGTTCTGAAAATACATTACATCGCCTCAATGCTAAAAATGTGGTCTATGCATTTTATAACACTTCAAAAAACAACCAAAATTCAGATATAGACCTAGGAGTAGATTTTGGGGGTGCACGTTTTTATTTTGAAAAGGTAGAGCTATTTCCAGCAGAAAAATTCAATACAAAAGAATATGTAGGAAAGTTTTATTCTGATGAATTAGATATTACCTATCATATTTTTCAAGAAAAAGGTAATTTGGTTCTTTCATTCCCAAATAATGAAAATATACTGCTTTCTTCAAGGAGAAAAGACGAGTTTGGAACAGGTCGTAGAATGCGTCTTTCATTTAAAAGAAATAAGAATGGCAAAATTCACGCTTTTAAAGTTGCAGCCGAAGGAACAGTAAAAGATATTTTATTTGAAAGGATTGAATAAAAAACATATCACTTTTCCACAGCAATAGGTTTGTAAGCCTATTGCTGTGGAAAAGTAATCAAGTAAATTTTACTTCTTTCTAAAATCAATGTTGCTCATTCTGGCTGCTCCTTCTTCGGTTACATATATTTCAGACCACACAACATATTCTTCCTTATTCTCATCAAACGACCAATTTCGACGCATTTTGTCCTCCAAGTCTAAGGCATTATCTTTTTTGGTAAAAAAGGATTCAACCCCTGCCGAAACTCTTATATAATTATAATTTTTACTCCAAAAACTAAAGGTGTCTTTTTCTCTTGTTCCCTTGATTAATACGTTTTTAGGATTTGATTTTTTCTCTGCTTTTGTCCAAACTCCAACTGTTTTATAAAATTCCTTGTTGTCATCTAAGGCAAGTTCTATAAAAAGCTCATCGCCATACGTAAGTGTGGAAAGTGTTGCTGAATCTAAGTTGTGTTGTAGAGAATCTAAGTTCATCTGACTAAAGTCGTATTGTAGATTGACATAATTTCCTCTAAACAAATCACGAGGGTCAATTGGTAGAACTTTTAATTTGATAGGCGTTCCGACCATCATCGGATAAAATGCTTTAGCAAACATTCCTCCTAGTACTAATACTTGAAAAAGTATGACAAAATATATTAATGATTTATTCTTCATAGTTTCGTTTATTTTGCTTGGCTAAATTTTTTATTCCAAAAGTTGTTGATAAAATATAGTCCGAGTCCTAAGACAATAAATAAAATACCTGTGATGACGTAGTTTTCAAACAAATCAAAATAACGAGCAAGTGCCAACATCAAGAGATAAAAAATACCTGTCATAAAATCGCCTTTTTGTTGATGTTGAATGCCATCATATATTTTCCAAATGGATAAACCCAGCAAAACAATGTTATAGAAAATAGCTAAAGCCTTATCAGATGTTCCTGTGGATAATAAAGGGAATGAGAGTATAACCAAAAGTGCTAATGGAAAAACTGTCTTAAAATTGATTTTTTTCTCTTTGATAAATACTGAATAGGCATAAACGGCTATCGAAATCAAGACCATAATTCCAACCACTAAATAATTTATTTCAGAGTCTCCATAGATGAAACTTTTGATGCCACGCTCACCAGTAATTTCTTCCACAACATCTCTAAAAGTGAATAAAAACAGCACAAACACAAAAGCAAAACGCAGCAGATTTTGAATATTTCTCTGAATAGTTTCTGAATACTTGTCTTTCAAGAATGAAAATACTCCTAAGAAAAACAACAGATAACTAAGTCCAAACATATAATAGCCTTCATCTACAACTCTGAAAAAACGTTCTTGATAAATAGCTGAAACACTGTTCATTACGCCTAAATATAAACTAACAAATATTCCAACAAGTAAAAGTACATTCGGACGAATATAAAGCATATAACCAAAGACAAGCATTAAAATAGGCAGCCACACTGAAAACTGCATATATTCCATTTGCAGAGAAATCCAAAGAATAAACAAACCATGAAAAATAATGGCAATAATTTTACTTCTGAAATAGAGCATTGTAGGAACAGTTCCTAATATCCACCACAAAACACCATTTGGAAAATAAGATGAGATATGAAATATCTGTGCCTGCAACATAATATTTACGCCAAAAAGAAGCGAAGCGAGTAAAAAAGCTAGTTCAGCCGTCTGTTCATCATTTTGTTGTATTTTCCAAAAACCCCAAGCGTAAGCAGCAAAAAGTGGAATAAGTCCTGTCAGCATTCTAGCAACGATAGGCAAATCGTCCCAGTTTTGAGCAATAACGAGCATCAGACCAGCCACACCAATAAGAATAGCTACAGCCTTCAAGATAAAACTAGAATCTTTATAAAAAGGAGGAGCTTCTCCCAGTTTTGGTAGTTCGTATTTTTGAGAAAGTTGTTCGGCTTGGGTTGAAGAGATAATATCTTCCTTGACCCAACCTTCTATTTCCTCTCGGAATTGCCTTGAACCTTTTAGATTGAAAAACATAAGTAAACGAACGATTAAAAATGGATAATTGGCTGCGCCGAGCTATCGGTTAGCTACGCTGAACTAACGTTTGATAATGCAACGGATATTTTTTTGAAAGAGTTGATTCAATAATCTAAAAACTGACTTTTTAAATTATACACTTTATTTAATTTCAAATTAAAAAAAGACTTTTGTTGCAATTTAACTGACTTTTAAACATAAAAGCAAATTATTCAAGAAGGATATTTTATGTTTGACTTCGTCGTCTTTCATTTATCTGAATTTCAAATCCTACAAGTCTTATCCATTATTCACTAATCAACCCTATTCGCTATTGTCAGTGTCCCCATCGACGATAGTTTACACTAATATATTTTTTTGAAAACCCTTAGCAATTCTTTAAATTAGCTTACTTTTTCAGAATTTAAAATATCACTCTACAAAAAGGAATGCAAACCACGCCCAACACACACAATCCGAATACGCCAGACACAGTACAGAAAAAACAAGAAATATTTACGCCTTCATCTAATCTTTTTACCATAGATATTCATACACACATTCTGCCTGAACGTCTGCCTAACTTGCGTGAACGTTATGGCTATGGAGGTTTTATTCACTTAGAACATCACAAACCTTGCTGTGCTAGAATGATGATGGACGACCGTTTTTTTCGTGAAGTAGAGGATAACTGTTGGTCGGCAGAAAAGAGAATGCAAGAGTGTAATCATCAGCACGTAGATGTACAGGTGCTTTCTACTGTTCCTGTGATGTTTGGGTATTGGGCAAAGCCAGAACATACGTGGGATTTATCAAAAATGCTAAACGAACATATTGCAGGGATTGTGAGGGATTATCCAGACCGTTTTGTGGGTTTGGGAACAATTCCTATGCAAGCACCAGATTTAGCAATAAAAGAAATGGAAAGGTGTGTAAAAGAACTAGGACTAGCAGGCGTAGAGATTGGTTCTCATATTATGGATTGGAATTTGGATGCGCCAGAACTTTTTCCTGTTTTTGAGGCAGCAGCAGAACTGGGAGCCTCTATTTTTGTGCATCCGTGGGATATGATGGGAACGAGTAAAATGCCTAAATATTGGCTGCCGTGGCTGGTTGGAATGCCTGCCGAGACGAGCCTAGCCATCTGTTCTATGATTTTTGGAGGTGTATTTGAAAAACTACCGAATCTTAAAGTTGCCTTTGCTCACGGTGGTGGTTCTTTTCCTGCTACAATTGGGCGCATCCAACACGGTTTTGATGTACGTCCAGATTTGTGTGCTGTCGATAATCCGATTGCTCCAAAAGACTATCTAGGAAAATTCTATTTAGATTCTTTGGTACACAGTCCTGAAATGCTAGATTATATTGTCAATCTGATGGGAGCAAATCGTGTGTGTTTGGGAACAGATTATCCATTTCCATTAGGCGAGCTACAACCCGGAAAACTGATTCATTCGATGGATTATGACGATAAGAAAAAAGAACAACTCCTTAGTGGTTCTGCCTTAGAGTGGCTCGGACTGAAAAAATCTGACTTTGCTTTTATGCAATCTTGGGATGTGGGGTAGTAATGTAATTTATCTTACAGGTAAGTCTTGGTGCTATAATTTCATATTAATTCTGTTCACATTCCCAGATGGTAGCCAGTCCACACCCTTGCAGATAATATCCAAATTCTCTGTAGGAAGGTAATACTTTCAAGAGTTCTTGCTTTTTGTCTTCATCAGTAATCGTGCTTTTGATAAATTTTTCTACATCTTCTAAACTATTTCCTCTGTTTGTACAATTTACTGCCTCAAAAAAAGTAATTTTACCATTTTCTTCTATGTATATCAAATTACTTGTACTCAATGCATATTCCCATGCATAAACGTGGTATAAGTGATTTGGTACTATATTAAATCTACCCTTACGATATTGAATATAGTTAGTAGTATCTAGCATGTCGTGAATATTAAATCCATATACTTTACCTTTTTCACAATCTAAAGAAAAATGAAATGTGTTTGGTAGATTTTCATTACTTGGAATGGTTTCTTTAAGGTAAGAGACAATTTTTTGTAAGCTCTCACAAGTTGTAGTCTTATTGTCTTTAGTTGATAGATTAGAAGACTGTATTACAGAAAAAGAAAGAAGTAGAAAATATAAAAATAGAGCTTTCATTTTGGTAGTTATTGTAATTTGTTTTTTTTCTAAAATTTATTCCTCAATCCGAATTTCATTGTCTTGAATAAAAGGTGTTTTCTTTTTCTTCTTTTTAAACTTAAAAAGCTCCTTAAAACTATCGAAGGTAAAGATTTTTAACAAACTTGCTCCTGCTGTAGAATTATTTTCTAAGGCTGTGTTGAAGGTATTGATGTTGTTCTTATGATAGGCTTTCATACGCAGTTTTCCATCTGGCAAAATCAGATATTCTACTGTCCAGTCTCCTGCTATGCTAGCAAGGTTGGCTTGATTTTGTACGTTGGTAAATGCTCCTTCACGAGTTACACGTACTCTTCCCTCAAAAAAGGAATAGGAAAGACGCAGTTGTAATGTGTTTAAAGCCTCTGCATCAAGTCCTTGCACATTCAAATCAATTTCTAAATTTTCATCGACTTGGGAAATGAGATTACTTAGTTGGTTGGACAAAAGTTCGCTCACACTACTTCCAGCCGACTGATTGATTCCTTCAAAAGCATTTTGGGCTGACAAACGCCGTAGCAAAATCAGACTAAACACTTGTTTGTTCATCTCTTGGTCGTCGTTCTGAATACGAGTTTTGAAGGCTGCCACATACGATTCTAAAGAAACTGGTGTTCCTCCTGCTATAATAAGAGCTGGATATTCGTTTATATTAATGTCAAAGCTAATATCTGGTGTGAGCAAATCGCCTTTTAGAAATAAATCCACTACCACTGGATAACGTCTTCTCACTTCTTGGCTCGCCAAAACAGTACTGTCTGCTGCTGTAATGATAGGAGCGAGGGAAGCCATTTGTTCATATTTTGCTGTTAAATCTACTTGTGCTGCAAAAGGGTCTCCACTCCACGTAATATGACTTCCTCTATCTACCGTAAATTCTTTATTGATAACATTCAAAAACGTAAAATTATATGCTCCCTTTACAATTTCTACATCTCCGTACATATTGAAATCTCCTTTTGTGTCGATAATCATCTTTAGCCTTCCTTTTCCATTACCACGAATTACATCCCCAACTTTTTTATCAAAAATAAGTTCCATATAAGCATCTGGAGTAATATCTAGGTTAAATTCCATTTTCAAGCTAGACAAATCCTCTTTTTTCAAACGGCTTTCCAAAGAATCCATCAGTGTAGAATCTGTATGATTGACAAAACGAATAAATGACTGTGTAGAAACGGCTTCTGGATTGGAAAGAGGTAAATAAATCCGTGTTCCTGCTTCGCTTTTGGCATTGATGGTTATTCCTAATTGCTCCAACGCTCCAAAAAGCTCAAAATCTCCAGTAGCATAAGCTGTTCCGTAGAAAATGTCGTTATGAATGGGTTTGGTGTCCAATACTTTCATTTTTGTCATTTCTCCACGCAGTTGCATTACAAAATTTTGAAAGCCATCGTGATAAATACCTCCGTCTAAAAAGGCAATATTATCAGCATCGTCATAGAGGCGCAATCTATCTACACCAATTTGATTTTCTGTAAACGTGATTTTATCATCAAAATGATATATTGTATTTAAGTAATCTACCCTAAAACTACCTCCACTTACGAAAGCCTCTCCGATAAGACGAATTTGATTGGGCTTTCCCTTTATCTTTACTGCTCCATAAACATCTCCTTTGAAGCCATCTGCCACCACATTCAAAAATGGCTCAATAATATTTAATTTCATTCCAATAATTTTGGCATCTAAGTTTAGAGGACTTTCCTCTTCTTTTGGCGAATAATATCCAGAAATATCGACTACTTCACGCCTTCCATACGCTAAATAGGCTTCAATATTGAGTTTTTGTTCTTCGCTGTTCCAAACTGATTCAGTATGAAGATTTCCGATGGGAATGCCTGCCATCGCTACTTTTTGCAGATTCAAATTATTTTCTAATTTGAGTGTGTCATACACCCCACTAATAAATGCCTCTCCACTCGCTTTTCCTTCCAAATCTTGCCCCAAAAATATTCCAAAAGGCTCTAAATCTACATTCAACAAACCTACATTCAACACAGAGTTAGGTTCTTTAGATATTTTACCTAATATTTCTATTCGCTGACTATCACTTTGCAAAACAAACTTATCTTCAAAACGAATTTCATCTTTACGTATGCCTATTCTAACAGATGAATCGCTTCTCCATGTATTTCCCAAGACTAAAAATTCTGGATTGATTAGATTGAGGGAATAAATAGAATCTGTAATATTGAGCGAACCTTTGAGAGCAATGTTGTCGTCTTTAGTTTGTCTTTTTATGTAGGTATCGAACAATATTTCTCTTCCAAACCACTGTGCATCTAACCTTAGCTTTTCGGCAGAAATAGCAGAGGTATAATACTGTCTTTCAGAGAAAATATTAGTCTGAACATCTACTCCCATTGAATCTAATGGCTTTATAGCATCTAATTTTATATCTGTTTTGTAGAGAGCTAAGTCTTGATAAGAAAGCGAATCAATGTAGGCGTCTAATGTAAATTCTACTTGATTTTTGTCTAAATTACGCTCAAATGTCCCTTCAAATTTTGAATCAGATGCAATAAAAAATTTAGGTTCAAAAAGCTGAACTAAAGGATTTATTTTTTTTACATCAATGGCATAATCTATTGTATAAGGTGTTTTTTCAGCAGGTTTTTTTTTCAGTTGTTCTTTTTTCTTCTCATAATATGAAACCTGTGAGGCTGAATCATTGAGAAACTCCAACTGATATTCTTTGAAGGTACTAACAGCATCATCAATAGCATCTTGCAACTGAAACTCTCCCTTTATATCTAAATCTATATAATCTGACTCCAAGTGAATATCACGAAAACCATTTTCTAATGTAGAATTGAGAGAAATTACACTTAGTGCTAATTTATTTTTGTTGTAGTCTATTTTTGCTTGTCGTATTTCTGCTGTTCCTGTGATAGAGTTTAGGGTCAATCCTTTCAAATTGAAATTTCCATTACCTTGAAGGTTAGCAATTTTATCTGAAAGCCCCATATTTTGTAAGTCAGAGCTAATAATACGTATTCTGCCATTCACTACGCTATCTTGTAAATCTATCTTTCCACGCATATCTCCCACCAAATTGGCATCATTGATAGTTAGTTCTCCAGTAAAAGAAGGATATTTCAAACGTCCATCAACAGCAATGTCTTTATAGGCATAGTCTTTAAATTTATTTCTTATCGTTATGCTATCTACTTTTGCCTTTACTTTTAAATCAGCTTCTTTTTTTGTAAATCCTTTTCCATTTATTTCTCCATTAGCTGTAATTTGCCCTAGAAAGCTACTTCTTGCTAGTTTTCCAGCTTGAAATCTAACTAACTTCAACTGTCCTTCATACGTTTTTTCAATCGTATTTAAGTGAATGTCTGTAACGGCATTTCCTAAAGAAGTTTTAAATTGTCCGTTAGCCACAAAATCGGAGGGAAACCCTAAAAACTCACCCGAAAAATTTACCATTCCCAACGGCTGAATGGTACGATAATCAGCAGCAGAAATATATTGCTTTATATCTGAAACCGTCAGACGAGCATCTTTAAAACGCAAGTCAAGAAAAGAGTTTTCAAGGTCTGGCAAACCACGAATGGCTACTTTTCCATCAACAAAACTTTGATTGGCAAAATCTATTCTTAGGTCTTTAGAACGCAAGTCATCTACTGTACCACGCACTAAGCCTGTCGCTACCAAACGCTCATCGTAAGCCCTAAGCGAGGGAGCAAAACGTGCTAAATCTTCAAAATCTAGTTGGGCATTTTGTAGATTAGCATAAATATCTACTTTGTCTATAAAATTGTAGGATAAATATGCTGTACTGTCGTATCTAAAAATGAGAGTGTCTTTCAAATGACTTTTACCTATTTTTGCATCAAGATTTAAAAACTCTAGGGAGTTATTCGTATATCGGAAAAAGACATCCAAATTTGTAACTGGAAAATCTACAAATGGCTCAATAAGGCTTCCATTTTTTACATTGAGTTCGACAGTATCTTTATATACTCTGAAATAGTCTAATTCTCCATGAATCTGACTAATGGTAAAATGGTTGTAGTCGAAAAGTCCATTTTCTAAAGAATCCTTTGTAGGATTGTGAAGTGAAAACTGAACGTTACGTAAGGTAGCCTTATTGATTAGAAAAGGAATGGCTTTTGTTTTTTTAGTAGTATCTGTTGGTGAAAGCCCAGCAATCGCCTTGACTAATTCATTAATATTCCAAGAATCTGTGGCAGGATTGAGTGTCATATTAAACTGTGTTCCTTGCAATTCCAAATCATCTATCTGAATAACTTTTCCTTCCAAAATTTTTCGCAAAGCCAAATCTGCATTGAGCGTATCAGAGTCTATAAAAAGTCTATTTGTATTATCAATTACCTTTAAATCAATGAGCGTAATTTTGTCAATATCTGAAAAATAAAGTCTTTCTATCGTAATAGGAAATCCTAGTCTTTCGCTCAAATAAGATGCTCCAATTTTGGCTGCCCACGTCTGTGTACCCGAATATTGAGCCACAAGCGTAATGAGCAATAAAAAAATAAATACTCCCAAAGAAAACTTAATCGAAAAGCGAATCACCCTACCTACTCGTATCATAAACCAACGGAGGTAAATCGCAAGACGATGATATATTTTCTTTAATTTTTGCAAGGAATACGTTTTGTAAAAGAGGATTTCTAAAGGATAGTATTTATCAAATTATATGCTTAGGATAAGGAACAGATATATAAAATTATATAAAAACATTCAACTCACATTATGTTCTGTTCAAGTTCTTATTCAAAACTATTCCAAATATGATATGTTTTGATAAAAACAAAATGTCTTCTAACAAAATAGATTAAAAACCTTTAACAAATAAAAAACGGAAAGCCAATTAAGACTTTCCGTTTTCACTATTTCAAAAGGAATATGTTCTAGTTTATTCTTTCATTAATTTCTTAATGATAATTCCTTTTTCAGTTTTGAGTTGGATAGTATAAGCTCCTGATGCAAATCTTGCCAAATTCAAGCTATAAGAATCTGAAAGTGCAGGAATAACATCTGTTTTCACTACACGACCAAGTGCATCCATTACAGTAATTGTAACTTCGTCTTTTACTTCTCCTAATTCTATTCTGAATGTTCCATTACTAGGGTTTGGATAGATACGGAATGCTTTGGCTAATTCCTCGTCCTCACCTGTAACTGGGTCTTCTGGAACAGTGAAGAATACTGTACGAGTTTGAGTAGAACAACCTGTGTCGTAAGTAACAATAGCTGAATAATTGCCATCTACAATTGGAGTAATTGTTTCTCCAGAAAGTGATGCATCTTCTTCGCCATCTCTCATCCAAGTAACATTTGAAATTTGAGCAGAAGCTGAAGCAGGCTCAACAAAAAGAGTAGTTTCTGTTTCACGCAAATAAGCTGTCTCAACAGCAATACGCTCTACATTTACACTATTTGAAGTTACGCTACATCCCGTTTGAATAGCTGTAACAGTATATTCTCCTGCTGTAGTTACTTCAAGAACATTTCCAGCATCTCTACGGATGATTCTTCCATTTCTATTCCAAGTATAAGTTGCACCAGCAATTTCATCTGTAGTAAGTACTACACTGTTTCCTGGACAGAAACTATCTGCTGAAGTTGTTAAAGATATTTCAGGTAAAGAAACAACATTTACTTGTATTACATCAGTAGCTGAACAACCACTTTCTGTAACTGTAAGTGTATATTCTCCAGATTCAGAAACTGAAACTTCTCTTTCAGTTCCTACAACAGTTCCCTCAAGCGTCCAAGAGTATGTTGCATTAGTTGCCTCTGCTGCTCTAAGTGTTCCATTTTCACAGAAAGTAGTAGCTATTCCATTCAAAATTTCTGCTGGAGGAGCATAGTTCAATCTTACATTAGTAAATGCAGAAGTAGTAGTACAAACACCTTTAGTTATGCGTACTTGGTAATTACCACTACGATTTACAGTAAATGTATTAGAGTTTGTATTCTCTATTTCTACACCACTTACAAGCCAAGTATAGGTTGCATCTGCTACATCATTTGCTGTAAGTACAGTAGAAGCATCACAACTACGAACAGATGTACCTTCTGTAATACTCGCTTCAATAGTAGGACTTACAACAGCCTCTACTCTTGTACGCTCACTTTCTAAACCTCTCAAACCAACAACACTAATATAATAAACCGTTGTTTGGCTAATTACAGGTGTTGAATAATTTGCTGTATTTGTTTGGTCTATGAGATTTCCTCCTGTTTCTTCTACATAGATTCTAAATACAGAACCACTACCACTAAGCACTAACCTAACTCTACCTGTTCCACAACTAGGTGTATTTGATACCACTGTTGGAGCTTCAGGGAATGTACTTGCATTTGCTTGTGCAGCTTGTGATTGTGCGCCTCCATTAGTAGCTACTAACCTATAAGTATAGTAAGTATCTGGATTCAAGCCTGTATGCTCAAAAGTAGTAGTTGAGCCAGAAGAAATAGTTGCTATAAGCGTTCTTCCCGTATAAAGCAAGTAACCTGTTGCACCATTTACTGCCGTCCAAGAAAGGTTAATCTGAGAAGTAGAAACTCCTGTTGCAGTGAAAGCTGTTGGTACTCCAAGTGGTGGTGTAGTTGCTCCTCCACCTCCTGTCGAAACGCCAACAGTAACTGTGTTGAATATACTACTACAAGAAGTTGTGGCATTTGTTGCTACTACTCTAAAGCTAGTTGTTGAAGTTAGACCTCCCGTAGAAAATTTAAGCGTACCATTATTTCCTGCTTGTGGAGCTCCTACATTCGTATTTGCTGGTGTTATTTGTAATTGATAATTAACACCTACTTCAGAGTTTGGTACTTCAATATCACTAATACCTCCATTCCCTACAGAGACTGGATTAGCTACTATTGTTCTAGCAGCAGGTAGGGCATTGATAGTAAGGTTAGCAGATTCGTTGCTGTTTACTACTGGGTCTGATGATACAACTCTTACCTTATAGCCTGTTCCTGTTGTTGTTGTAGCAGGAATAGTCAAGCTAATTGGGCTTGTACCTACTTGCGTTGCAATAGGAGTTGTAAAATTACCACTTGCATCAGAAAGCTGTGCTGTAAATGTATTGCCAGCATTGAACGGATTAGCTGTAGTAAACGGAATACTAACCGTTTCTCCTGCACAGTATGTAGTTGGATTAATTGTTCCCAACGTAATTGTTGGAGTTGGTGTAACTGTAACCGTAACTGTATTTAGTATTGTTTCACAACTTCCAGTTGGATTTGTTGCTACAATTCTAAAGTCTGTATCAGCATTAAGGTTTCCAGTAGCAAATGTAAGTGTTCCTCCGTTACCTGCTTGTGGAGCTCCCACATTTGTATTTCCAGTAGAGACATTTTGAAGTTGATAATTAACTCCTGTTTGAGAGTTTGGAACTTCAATTGTACTAGCTGAGCCTGTTACTACGGATGTAGGGTTCGCTGCTATCGTTCTGCTAAGAGGTAAAGCTCCGATAGTAAGGTCAGCAGACTCATTACTAACTACCGTGTTAGGGTCAGAAGCAATAACTCTTACTCTGTATGCTGTTCCTGTTGTTGCAGCAGCAGGAATAGTCAAGCTAATAGGACTTGTACCTACTTGTGTTGCAACAGGAGTTGTAAAGTTACCACTTGCATCAGAAAGCTGTGCTGTAAATGTATTGCCAGCACCAAAGTTACCAGTATTAGTTGTAGTAAATGGCACACTGATAGTCTCACCAGCACAATATGTTGTTGGAGTGATAGTTCCCAACGTGATTGTTGGCGTATCATTATCTATGATGGTTACATCTTGAGAAGATGTAGTTCCTATAAGAACACCAGCAGATGGATTAGCAATTGTTAATGTTGCTGTTTCAGTAGGTTCTACGTCAGTATCATCTACTACTGTAAATGTTACAGTACCTGTTGTACCTCCATTAGGAATAGTAATAGTCGTATTACTAAGCGTATAATCTCCTACTGTAATACCTGTTCCTGTAACTGCTAAATCTACAGTTTCATCAGCACTAACAGCAGAAGAAGCTGTTGCTGTAACTGTAATAACTGTTGCAGCATCTTCTGTTCCACTGTTTGCACTTACAGAAAGATTGATTAAAGGCAACGAAGGTACAAATTCAATTTGAAAATCATCTATTGCCCCTCCTATATCTTGTACAGCTCCGTCAGACCTAAATACTACTCTGAAAGCTACATCTGCATTACCTGCTAAAGAAGATATATCAATAGTTTTTAAAGAGTAACTAGCAACTACGCCTGACATAATAGTAGTTCCTGTCGAACCAAAATCTGTATTTCCAGCAGTAGTAGAATTATACCAGTTCGCTCCAGTAACAGTAGCTCCTAGCTTAGTCCAAGATGTACCCTTATTTGTAGAATACTCTACTATCATACCATCCCAATCGTCTTCGAAATCATGTTTTGTTTGGAATGATAATGTATAAGCACCTGGTGCAGAGAAATTAAAATTAGGTGTATAGAGGTTTGAGTGTGAATTATTACCATATTGACCTTCTGTTAATCCTGTAACCCAAGCATTAGCACCACTAACAACTCCATCTTTTCCAGTAATGGCTGAGTTTCCTCTTTCCCAGTTAGTAGCTCCTGTTACGTTTTGTGCAGCAAAATCGGTTGCATTTACTTCAAAATTCCCACCATCTGTTAATTCATAAGGCACATTACGGTTAGGTAAAACTGTAATTGTTTTTGTCATGGTAAAGTCTGCCGAACCTCCTCCATTAATAGTGAGTGTAATAGTTTTAACACCTGGTGTAGAATAAGTTACTGTATGAGGTCCAACTGTGTTTGCAGTAGCAGGTGTTGCATCTGTTCCAAAATCCCAACTCCAACTTGTAGCTCCTGCAGAATAATCAGTAAATAAAACATTTGTCCCAGCATATACCAAATTTTTATCAATACCAAATAATGCTGCTGGAGGAGAAAAAGCATTTGTAGTAAATAAACCTCTACCATGAGTAGCTACAGCAACTAAATTATCAGATTCACGAATTTGTAACATATCACAGCGAGTATTTGCAAGTCCTGTGCTAGTAGGCTCCCAAAAATCAGCAGCAGGAGCTGCAGTAATATCATCGGTACTCCAAACACCTGTTTCAGTAGCAATCAAAACTTGTCTAGTATCATTAGGGTTAAACATTGCCCAACGTACTGGCATATTAGGTAATCCATGTCCATTATCTTTGCTTACCCAAGTAGTTCCTCCATCATTTGTATACCATACATTTTGAACTGTAGAACCATAGTTAGAATAAGTAACGATAATTTCATTTTCACTAGCACCAAATTCAATAGATGAAACTGAAACAGATCCTTGCATTGCAGCACTTGATATATCAGTACCTGTAAATGACGTTCCTGTATGAGCATTTGCTATTCTCACAACTCTACCTGTACTTGTACCAACATAAAGAGTTGTTGTACCAGCAGGAGAATAAGGAGATGCCTTTAAATGTGTAGTATTTCCTGTCGCATTAGAAACTGTTATACCTGTCTTTGTTCCTGCAGGAATTGCCCATCTATATAAACTACCATTACTAGCTCTATAAGAATATAGCAAATTTGTAGCATCATCATAGTCTGTTGGATTGATAAAAGAACCATCATTAGACGTTGCTACTGGCGTAAAAGTATTACCACCATCCGTAGAAATTCGATAATTATTATATACATAAGAGCTGATTTGAATATCAGAATTGTCTTGGTCAATAAAACAAAATGCTCCATCACCTCCTGTTGCTTCAGTAGTAGGGTTTGTCCCTAAAATGGTGAAACGTTGTGTACCATTATCTTGAGCACCTGCCAAGAAATTAGCTGAAAGGTTTGCAGGATCCATAGCTACAGCATAAAACTGTGTAACATTATATCCTGAATTTTTATCAGCAAAGTTAGGGGTTGCTGCTTGTATGTTTGCACTACGAGAAATACCTCCGTCACTACCTACAAGCATTTCATCACCACTACCTGGCTTATAAGCAAACTCGTGTATATCTGCGTGAACATACTCTCCACATCCACCTGTCCAATAAGAAATACCTGTCCAAGTATTTCCTCCATCTGTACTACGATGTACATCAATACCTCCAACAACTACATGATCTGCATCAGTAGGATTTACTTTCAATATCAAATCATACCAAGATTGTCCACGAGTAAAATCCTGTGTTCCTGGTGCACAAGTTCCTTGTTCAAGATATTTTGGCACAGTAACATCTGTCCAAAGAGTTCCTCCATCTACAGTCTTCTTAAAAAAGGCAATATTACTACCATCACTTCCTATAGCATAAACTACTTGAGCATCTGTAGGAGCAGATGCCAGTTCTATTCTTGAACTAGTAGCTGGAATAGAAGCAGGCGTAATATTAGTCCATGTAGCACCATCAGTAGTAGATTTATGAATTTGTCCTGTACTATAGCCGTATTGTCTTAGAAAGTTAATAGAAGCATATATATCTCCATTTGCTGCTACCTCTAAATCAGCACCACCTTCTGCATCAAGAACTTCTAACCAGTTATTACCTCCATCAACAGAAGAATAAACTCCACCATTAGCTCCATTACGGCAAGTAGCTAATACTCTACCTGTGGGTGTAACAACAATTTTTGTGATATAGGCAAACTCAGGAGTTACAGCTAGTGTAGAAGATGCTAGACGGTTCCAAGTAGCACCTCCGTCAGTAGTTTTCCAAATACCAGCTCCAAATTGTGCGCCTCCATTAAGCCAACCTTCACCAGTTCCTACATAAAAAACTTGTGTATTGGAAGGATCATAAGCTATTGTAGAAATAGCAATATTTTCCCAAAAATTATCTACAGCTACCCAAGTAGGATTTGTTTCAGTAATATCATTGGTATACCAAAGACCTCCTCCAACACCACCAGCCCATACTTTTCTGCCTGTAGCATCATTTGGATCATACATAATTGCACGAGTACGTCCTCCCACATTATTAGGTCCACGCTCTACCCAATTTACATTGTCAATACGTCGTTGATTAATAGCCTCAGTAACTCTAATATCTGTCTGTTCATTGGCTTTTATACGAGCATCCATAGCAACCTCTCCTGTAATTGGATCAGCAGTAAGTTCATAATTTTGAATCCAAGCTAGATCAATACGGTCTTTTTTAGGAAGTTTTTTCATATCCTTCTTTGTCCATCCTGCGTATTTTTTGCTTAGAGCTTTGTAGTAAGCCAGTTTTTCCTTTCCCTTCAAAAATTCAGGGTTTGTATCAAACTGATAGTCTGGCAAATTGAGAATCGCTTGCGTGTCGTGGTTTTCTGTATCTAGTTTTTGGAATAGCCAAAAGCAGGTGGTTGTTATTAGACCAAGTGCCACTAAAGACAGAAGCCACCTCATTTTGAAGTAGAAGCTTCTATTGTTCATGGGATTGTAAATGTAATTAAAAGAGTGTTAATTGATTATTGAATCGGAAGTTTTCTTAAATGTTAAAAAGTAGGTATTTTAACATATTAGATTTTGTTATCCATAAAAAACCTCACTGTACGTTGTGATTCGTTTTAGTATGTGATGTTACAAAAATATCTTTTTTTTTACTAATTCCCTACCTTTTTTTAAAAAATCCAAATTATCTATATCTTCAAAATATGATTTTGAAGATAATATTCTGTTAGTTTTCATTCAAAACAAAAAGGAAAGCTAGAAAACATCTCTATATCTTTTTTTGCTAATCTATGTTTTCTTCTATTAAAGTATATTTTTTCTGAATAATAATACTTTCACTATAAGGATAAGGCGCAGCCATCATATTTCCTTGGCGTTCTGTTTTCAAGAGAGGTTTGACTTCATTTAAGCCGTATTTGAGTTCACTTATCCAAAATTCTGGATTAGGGGTAGAAGTTTCTATATCTACTACAGCACCAGAATCGGGCAATGCCCAAATACTCATTGTTTTGAAATCTTTATCTATTCCCATAAAAGGAATTCTAGTTGTGTCATTCCAAACAGCCTCTAAATTAGGACTATACAGTTGTATCCACTCACCATTACGAGCAGGCTTGATAGCAATTTTATAGCGATAAGCAGTTTCGCTAATCATAGAATCTGAAACCAATGAAAGTACTGGAGCATCAAAATTTAAAGATGAGTCTAATTCTATTATTTTGCTTTCTTGTAAAAACACCCACTTTTCTATCACACTTTTTGTTTTTCTAGGAAAAATTCCCTTTGGTAAAGAATCAAATACAGCTGAATCTGTTAAAAACTGACGTGTAAACTCATCAGTTTCTTTATCGTAAGAAGCCCAAGTTTGTTTGTTTTCATCTAAATTATAGATATAAAAAATACTATTTGGTTTAGGTTGTTTGTCTGTAAAAGGAGATTCTAAAGCCCCCCAAAATAAAATCCCGATGCCTACCATCATTAAGAACAAAGAAAGAGACCAATGCCAACCCTGCGTCAAGAGTTGCATCACAGGAACTAAAAGCAACCCTACTAAAGCAATCAAAACAGCCATTAGAGCAAATCCATAAATAATAAATCCTCCTACTTTTACAGCTTCCAAAGCCTCTGGTACAATCGCCATTACAGGATAAAAAATATAAATAGTAGGTATAGAAAGAACTAATAAAATAATAGCATCAAACGGATTGAGATATTCTGCATTGTTGCGTATTAATAAATACAACCAAGCTACCAACATGGACAGAGTAGGGATAATAAATAGGTAAGCAGTAGGACGCAAGTCTATTCCTATCCAGTTTTGTCCAAAAACAGATAAGGCACTAAGTCCAATCCAAAATGGTATAACTCCCATCAGTACAGATGCCGACTTTTTACTTCTAAAGAAAGCAGAATAAACAAGCAATGATATGCCAAAGAAAATAAGAGCAAAGGCAATCTGATACCAAAAAGCAAAATAGGTCGTGTTATAAGGCATCCAAGAATGAACAGAGTGTGTCATCAAGATTCCTTCCCAAAGAAGTGTTGCCAACCCTCCAATTGTCAGTGCGATTACTAAATATCCGAATAGACTTCCAAACAGTAGCTTCCATGACCAATAACGTAATCCAGACAGAAAAAGTAGAACAAAAAAGATAAGCATTCCATAGATTGTCCATTGCAAATACTGGTCATCAATATCCAATATTAAAACATTTCCGTCTAAAATTCTTTTACTTAAATTACCTGGTACTCCTAAAAATATAGCATTTTCATCTGAGCTAATTTGAGTTTTTAAGTTTTTGAGGTCTCCAAAATGACGAATCAGCGCAAGCATATAATTGCCATGCTGTTGTAAAGAACGTTTATCTAAATTTTCTGGTGTATCTAAAGGTGTATGATAGTGAGTGTGATTGCCAATAAAAGCAAAATTGATAAACGGAATATTATTTGCACCAAAAACGGCAGCATCTGTTCCATTGGGCATATTCTGATATACAAGATTGGCAAATGAAGTTCCAAAAGCTCTTAGTTTTCCTGTCTCTTGTGCTACTTTGAGAGCTGTTTGAGCTTGCTTTAAAAGTTTTTCATTTTTTTCAGAAGTTTCAAAAAGAATAGACATTCCTCCTGCCCCTCTTGCTTCAAAGTTGAAGGCAACACCAATTTCTTTTGCCCAAGGGTGTTGTTCCATAAAGGCTTGCGCTCCTAAAAGGTCTATTTCTTCGCCATCTGAAAAGAGAAAAATAATATCATTTTCGAAAGGCTCATTAGTTACTTTTGTTTTGAGCATATCCAAGATTTCCAACATTGCACCAACAGCTGCACCATCGTCGGCAGCTCCTGCTGCATTGCTTCTTGAATCGTAATGACAAGCCACTAAAATAGTATGTTTAGGATTGGCAACATCTGTTATGTTTAGAGTAGAATCTGCCAAAACTGAATCAGAAATAATTGCATTTGCAGGAGAGTTTTTGCCTTTTATTCTTACTAATATATTTTCTAAAAATGAAATTTGGGGAACTTGTCCATAGTTTGTAAACCTTGCAGATTGTACCTGTGTTTCATATCCCATCATTCTAGCTTGTGATACAATATAGTTACGAACACTATCGTGTGCTGCTGAGCCTGTTGGATGTGGCATCTTAGCTACTTTTTGCACGTATGTAAAAGCTCTATCTGCTGAAAAATTTCCTTCTGTATTTTGTGGAGCAACAGGCGTAATTTGAGCTACTGAAAGAATAATAACAACAAGTAGAACACAGAAAGTAATAAAAGTAGAAACCGATTTCATAGACAATGAAAATACAAAGGATGTAGAATAATTTATACACTAAATGTATTCATTTTTTGTAAGGATAAAAAATTATTCTATTTCTTCGTAGTCAAAAGGCTGTAATTCTGTCTATTTCTGACTTCTAATTCTACTGAGTGTTTCTTGACTCATTCCTAGATATGAGGCTACGTATCCAAGAGGAATCCTATTGATAAGATTTGGATACTCTCTAATAAAATTTTCGTAACGAGTTTTAGAACTGACCATTCTTAGATTTGTAGCTCGCTCTGCCATCTGAATATAATACATTTCTGTTAGTTTTCGTCCCACAACATTTAAGTCAAGATAGGAGTTGTAGAGTTTTTGCAACTTAGCGTGTGAAATACATAATACCGTCGAATCTTCTATTGCCTCAATGGTTTCGTTGCTTGGCGTTTGAGTAAGAAAACTATACACAGAAATAAAAAGTGTATTTTCTGGAAAAATCCACGAGGTAAGTTCCTTTTTTTCTTTATAGTAGAATGCTCTGACCAGTCCTTTGTCTAAAAAATAAAGATGCTTATTTGTATCTCCTTGAGATAAGATACTTTCTCCAGCTTTGTATTGCTTTGTTTGAGTAAGTTCAATTAAAGCAACCTTTGTCTCTTCACTAAGAACATAGAAAGAATCTAACAAACTAAATAAACTCTCTAAGTTTTCCTTCATTTTCATCCATTATTTAGTCTCCAGTTTTCTAAGAATGTGCGTGTTTTGTTGGGAAAATATAAAAAACTAAAAGGTAAGCGATTGCCATGTTTTGCCTTAAATTCTTCTAAGGTACTTCCACGAGGTGGAAAAATACAAACATCATAATTCCTTTTAAAACTAAGAGCAAACTGTTCAAACTCATATTGCGTCATTCCTTTGAAGAGTTTGTCTTTTTCTATACTTAATATTTTTCCTTGTGCGTTGGTAATAATGTGAAAGTAGAAGCGATGATTGCCTGCCTTGTCTTGTTCACAAAGGTCGTCGTACCACTCTTTACTAAATGTCTCTATCAAACAAAGTTCTATTTTTTGATAGTTTTCGACAATACAATCTCTATCTGCTGGTGTTGTTGCCTCTAAAATAGTAGTATTTTTGGTTGTTTCGTTCGCAGAAGAGCCACTGTTTGAAGAAGATAAAATGATACACAAGAAGGGTAGTAAAAAAAGTAATTTTTTATCTTTCATAAAGCTAAACTGTTGTGTGAATAGGATATAGATATGTCATGACAATCCACCAAAATCAATCCATAATTTCTACATTTTTATATAAAATATAAAAAAGAAACCATAACTAAAACCTGTCGCAAAAAAAATCAGTGATTTGATTACCAAATCACTGATTTCTCTTAATTACTTATATGACAAAAAAATATTAGCTTACACTAGAGCCATTAGACGAAACTTTCTGTCTAGTTTCATTTGCAAATGCTGTTGCTCTTTCTTTTCCTTCTTGAAACTTAGCTTTCGCAACTTCTGTATTCTTATTGATGATAGCTTGTGCTTCGTTTGCAAGTTGCTTGCCTTTTGCTTCTGCATTAGCCACTACTCTTTTTGTTTCTCCAGAAATACGCTCACGAGTTTCAGAGCCTTTTGCTGGAGCTAATAGAATACCTACAGTTGCACCAATCGCTGCTCCTGCTACAAATAAGAGTGTGTTGGTAGCTGCACTAGACGAGCTACTTTCAGAATATTTATCTTTCTGATTGCCATAAAATGTTTTGATTCCTCCGTAAGCTGCTAGAGCCAAAGGAACAATCTTTTCTACGCTCTCAGTAAAAGTGTCTTTTACAGCTTCTGCTTTGTGTTGAGCAAAATCTTGAACATCGTGAGCCAAATGCTTTGCATCGTTTTTCACAGCATCAAAATCAATATTATTTACTTTTTCTTTAATGTTTTCTTGGAAATTCATAGGAGTTATTTATAAAAATTATAGTTAAAAAAAATGAAGCATTTATAATAGAAATAAACTATTGTTATTCACTGGTAAATCAATATGTGTGATTGAAGAAAGACCAGTATCTGCTTTAATTTATTGTCATATTATTAACGCATAGTAGCAAAAAAAGTTTTACAAAAATGAAATTGTTTAGAAAAGTAAAGCAATAAATGCTAAAATCCACGGTCTGACTTTCTTCTTCCATTTTGCTTATAATAATGATGTTTATTTTCTAAAAGAGTATGAATAGGCTTTACAAAACGATCGATATCACCAGCTCCCAGTGTAATCAGCACTTCAATTTCATCATTATCTATTCTTTGCTCAAGATAATCTAATAAAGCATTATCTTCTAAAAGGGTTTTATTTTTTGCCTTTACTTTATCCAACACCACCTGCGAAGTAATTCCTTCTATTGGTAGCTCTCTAGCTGGATAAATGTTAAGCATAATAAGCTCATCATTTTCATTTTCTAAACTAAGGCTTTGAGCAAACTCTTCTTGAAAATCTCTTGTTCGTGAAAATAAATGAGGCTGGAAGATAGCTGTTATCTTCTTTTCTGGGTATAAATGTTTGACAGAAGACAAAAGTGCTGATATTTCTGTTGGATGATGAGCATAATCATCTATATAAACTACTTGTTTGCTTCTAAAAATGTATTCAAAACGCCTCTTTACACCTCTAAAGGTTCGAACGGCATCTCTGATATCGTCTATATTGACACCTACTTTTAAAGCCACAGCAATAGCCACAGACATATTTTCTACATTGTGATAACCAGGCATAAAAAGTTGTAGGCTACTGATTCGTGTCGGAATTTCTAATGTGTTATCAATATAATCAAAACGACAAGCATTTTCGTGTTCTTCATCTGGCTTAATAGCGACAGAATAGACAGGAAGATTAGGCACTCCATATCCTCTTAAAGCTCTGTAATCATACGCTTTAACGTTTTTAGGTTTTGCCTCTTTTACAGATGTTGAAATATTTTCTTGTGTGTAAAGAAGTCCTTCATCTTTTGTCTGACTAGCAAACTCTGCAAAAGATTTTTCTAATTCCTTTTTCTCCCCATAAATATCCAAGTGGTCGGCATCCGTGGAAGTAATGACAGTAATAGTAGGCGAAAGATGCAAAAAAGAACGGTCAAACTCATCAGCTTCTACTACTGCCCACACATCTTTTCTACTATCTTTAGTATTGATAAGTAAATTGGAATTAAAATTGGCTGAAATCCCTCCCAAAAAAGCAGTACAGTTGATTCCACCAAACTTCAAAATATGTGCTATCATTGTAGAAGTAGTGGTTTTTCCGTGTGTTCCTGCCACAGCAATCGTATTAAACGAACGAGTAAGCATTCCCAACACAGCAGCACGTTTGAGAATAGTATAACCATTTCGCTGAAAAAATAGCAGTTCAGAATGAGATTTTGGAACGGCAGGAGTTAAGATGACAAGTGTTTCATCTGGGTAAGTTCGTATTTCTTCTGGGATTTTATCTACATTATCTTCATAGCTAAGCTTTATTCCTTCTTTTTCTAGGTTTTGAGTAAGAGGTGTTTGTGTTTTGTCGTAGCCAGCTACCATTTTTCCATTATGGACAAACCAACGAGCCAGTGCGCTCATTCCTATTCCACCAATTCCTATAAAATAGATATATTTTAAATTTTCTAATTGTATTTCTTCAGCCTTCATAATATCGTGCATTTAGTTTTTCTATACAAAAAACGACAACAAAAATTAGATTAACAAAAATTACTTCTTATTATTTTTTTTTCAGATTATAGAGCGCAACGTTGAGAGAAATTATAGCATCTAAAAAGCCAAACCATAAATTATTATTTCAACTCAACTACTGTTTAAAATTATGAAAACTACTTTATTTACTACTTTTCTATTCCTATGTTTATCGTTCTGTTCTTTTGCCAGCGAAAGCATTTCGGAGGTTTTACCTGCCAAAACGCAGAGTAGTCACATTGTAAAAACTAAGAATTTAAAATCTGCGAACATCAACAAAAAGCAGAAAAAACTAAACTTCAAAGAACGAATTGCACTCAAACTCATCAATAAAAAAATCAAAAAGGCTCAAAAAAAACAAGCAAAAGCTAAAAAAATCAAGAAAAATAAAGTAACAAATATCATTGGTGGTGTCTTATTTTCAGTATTATTGATTTTAATTGGCATTATTGGTGGAATAATTGCCCTTGCTATGGGAGAAGTTTTATTAGGCATTTTATTACTTCTTACAGGCATTATCGTTGTTCCGATACTTTTAGTTATTGCATTGATAGGCTAGAATTTACACAAACTTACTACTACTTATGAAGCAAAAAATATTATTATTACTCTCTATTTTTCCACTGCTGTTTTTTGCTTCATTTGTGAGTGAAACCAGTTCAGAAATTTTACCTGTCAAAAAGCAGAGTAGCCAAAATATAAAATCTAAGACTTTAAAATCTGTTTTTATCAACAAAAAACAGAAAAAATCAAGTCTTAAAGAACGAATTGCGTTAAAACTCATTCAAAAGAAAATTAAAAAAAATCAGAAAAAGCAAGTTAAGAAACTAAAAGTTAAAAAACATGAGTTTGGCGCAGACTTCATTGCTCTATTATTAATCTTGCTTGCTTCTGCTGGTGTGCTTAGTGGTATTATTTACCTCACATTAGGTCAAGTTCTAACAGGAATTTTATTAATTTTGGGTGGAATTCTTCTCATTCCCTTATTCATCATTTTTTTTGTATGGATTAGTATAATTACTTGGGAACATTAAATTTTTAGTCAAATCAAAAAATACTATCGCACCTCTATTCTTTTCCATCGTTATTCCTACCTACAATCGTGCAAACTTGATTGTAGCTACGCTAGATTCTATTTTTAATCAGAAAGTAGAAGCTGATATTTCTTTTGAGGTTATCTTAGTAGATGATGGTAGCACAGACAATACAAAGGAAATCATCACAACAACATATTTAGATGAAAACGCTGAAAAATTTGAACCTCGTTTAAATTATTTTCAGAAAGAAAATGAAGAGCGTTCGGCAGCACGAAACTTTGGTATTTCGAACGCAAAAGGAAAGTATATTTTATTTTTTGATTCTGATGATTTTATGCAATATCATCATCTTCAAACGCTTTATGATGCAATAAAAAGAAATCCGACTGCACAGCTTTTAGCAACAAAATTTGAATTTGAGAATGAGGGTAAGATATTTCCCTCACACATCGCACATATCAAAGAAGGTTTTTATGATTATAAACTCATTTTAGAAGGTTCATATTTTGGAACGTTAGTTTGTTTTGATAGAAAACTCATAGAAAGTGAGAAAGGACTACAACCTTTTCCAGTAGAATTTAATATCTGTGAGGATTGGATTTTTTTGTTTAGAAATATGTTTGCTCATGGTGTTCCGATTTATGTTATCGACAAGACGACCATTACCGTCAATGACCACCCAAATCGCTCCATGGCAAATAACCAAAAAGTTATTTCAGTAAGAATAGAAGCCACCCAGTTTTTAGAAAATGAGTTATCGCTTTCTGACACAGAACTAAAAATTTTGAAAGGTTATTCGTATCAGTTTTGTGCTGTCCATGCCTACATTGATAAAAACAGAAACCAAGCCTTTGATTTTTGGAAAAAAATGGTTTCTTATTTGGGTTACAACAAAAAAACAATACTTTTGGGAATTAAAATTTTGATAGGGAAAAATTTTGTTGATAAAATAAAATAACTCTACCTTTTTGGATAAGGATTGCCTTATCCCTACAACTACATCAATTAGCTTCACTGAATACTCATTTAGCTATGCTGACTTTCAGTTCGTAATTTTTAATTGGCTACGCCGATTATTTCATAATTCGTAATTCGTAATTGAACCATGATTCTTGAACTTGCCGACTGGCTCATTATTGTTTCTTTCTTATTGCTCACGCTAGGCATTGGAATTTATTATACTAAAAAAGCTAGTGGTTCGACTGAAGATTTTTTCTTGGGTGGACGAAATTTGCCGTGGTGGGTAGCAGGAACATCTATGGTAGCGACAACCTTTGCAGCCGATACACCTCTTCTCGTGACAGAACTAGTTGTAAAAGATGGAATTAGTGGAAACTGGCTTTGGTGGAACGGTCTTATAGGTGGAATGCTTACCACATTTCTTTTTGCTCGCCTTTGGAGGAAGGCAAACGTAATTACGGATTTAGAACTCATAGAATTACGCTATTCTGGCAAACTAGCAAAGTTTTTACGTGGCTTTCGTGCTATCTATTTTGGTGTTTTTCTCAATGGTGTCGTGATTGCTTGGGTAAACTTAGCTCTGGCTTCCCTTTTAGAAGTTTTTTTTGAAATTCCTCCTTCTCAAACGATTTATTATGTAGCTCTTGCAATGCTGATTGTAGTGGTGTATTCTAGCCTTTCTGGACTTTTAGGCGTAGCAATTACTGATGTAGTTCAGTTTGTTTTAGCAATGACAGGCTGTATTGTTCTTACATATTTGGTTTTGGACAGTCCAAAAATTGGAGGTGTGAGTGGTTTAGTAGAAAAATTACCTGCTTCTACACTTGACTTCTTTCCTCAAATTAGAAATTCCAGTAGTAGTGAAATAGTAGAAAATGGCGTGCAGATGCTTACGATTAGTTTGGCTACTTTTTTTGCTTATGTTGGCGTACAATGGTGGGCAAGTTGGTATCCAGGGGCAGAACCAGGGGGGGGAGGCTATATAGCACAGCGTATGATGTCTGCCAAAGATGAAGAACACGCTTTTAAAGCCACTTTGTTTTTTCAGTTAGCAAATTACGGATTACGTCCGTGGGTTTGGATTTTGGTTGCGCTTTCAGCTATTATCTTATATCCAAATTTGGCAGAAGGACAAGAGCGTTTGGGTTATGTAATGGCAATGAAAGAATTTTTACCTACTGGCTGGAGAGGGCTTTTGTTAGTAGCTTTTTTTGCAGCCTATATGAGTACGATTTCTACACAACTCAACTGGGGAGCAAGTTATATCATTAATGATTTGTATCAGCCTTTCATTAAACCTAATGCTTCTTCAAAGAACTTAGTAACTGTTTCTAGGATTACAACACTAGTTTTGATGTTGGTAGGGCTTTTCATTACAACACAAATGACAACACTCAAAGGTGCTTTTGAATTTTTGATTGAAGCAGGTGCAGGACTGGGAGCAGTTTTGATTTTACGATGGTATTGGTGGAGAATTAATGTTTTTAGTGAGCTTACAGCTACTATTGCCCCTATCATTGGAATACTTTTAAACAGAGCTATTTTCCATTTAGAATCTCCTTACTCTCTATTTTTTATCTTAGGATTTACTACCATTTCTTGGGTATTGATTACGCTTCTCACAAAACCAACAGAGCAGAAAACTCTACAAAAGTTCTACGATAGAGTACGTCCACAAGGTATTTGGAAACCTATTAGAGAATCTTTAAACCTTCCTACACCTCAAAATACGCTTCCATATATGATTGCTGCTTGGTTTGTCGGAATAGCTTTAGGATATAGCTTTTTGTTTGGAATTGGATATGCAATTTTTCAAAAATGGACATTTTTTGGAATTACTCTAACTATTTTTCTAACAAGTATTTTAGCTATAAATTGGCTTGTAAAAAAGATTACAGAAGATAAAAAAATATAGTCTCTCAAAAAAATCATAAAAAATAAAGACAACTTTAGAACTAATTTGTTATCTTAATCCTAGTTATTGAAATTTTATTATGATAAGATTACAAGAAAAATGATAAGTACAGTTCCTATTACCCTTCCTGTTTTAGAAGATTCTGAAAGATTAAACTACGAACAAGTAGATTGGCACAATTACAGAAAACTGCTCTCTATGTTTGAAGAAGATAAGAGTATTTTTGTAATGAATGATTATAAATCTATAGACCAATTAGAAGAGTATATAGACTATCAACTCAATTTTGCACAATTTTCTTTTAAGAGAGGAGCTGCTGACTGGTTTTATAAAAACAAAATAACAAACGAGTATATTGGTATTTTTAATCTTTATGACCTAAGTACAGAAACCATCAATGATAACCACAAACGCTGTACTATAGGTTTTGCGACCAACAAAAAATACAGAGAAAAATACTATACCTTAGAAGCTATTGAAACTTTTAAAGATGCAATCATTAATCAGCTAGGGAAAACATATATTCTTTCTTATACCACAAAAGAAAATATTGCCACAATAGAGCTACTACAACGAGCTGGCTTTCAGAAAAGTGACGGAGACTATATTCATAAAGAGTATGTTTATTATGAGTTTTTCGTCTAAGAAATAAGTCTAATCTTCATTTGCAGTGTTTTGGTCTTCGTCTATTTTGCTAGATGTTTCTCCTTTTAATAAATCTCTTATTTCTGTCAAAAGTAAAATATCTTTTGGTGTAGGAGCTTCCTCATTTTTAGGGTCTTCGGCTTTCTTTTTGAGCGAGTTGAAACCTTTTACAATTACAAAAACACAAAATGCAATAATTATAAACTGAATCGTAATATTGATAAAACTTCCATAATTAATACTGACAGCTTCTGAAACAACTTTACCTGTCTCATCCAAAACAGCCTGTTTTAATACAAATTTTAGGTTGGTAAAATCAATTCCTCCTGTAACCAGTCCGATGGGAGGCATAATAATATCATTGACAAGGGAAGTAACAATTTTTCCAAATGCTGCGCCAATAATTACACCGACAGCCAAATCAATAACATTTCCTTTAACAGCAAAATCTTTAAACTCTTTAATAAATCCCATGATAATTAAAAATTTGTATACACGTAAAAAAATAAACTAGACAATAACTAAAAAAGAACCTACTGAAATTAAAACCCATAAAATAACACCTAAAGCTAATGGTCGCCAGCCTACTTTTCGTATTTTTTCTATGGAAAGACTCAAACCTATTAAGAAAAGCGTTGTAACAAGCAGTTTTTTAGATACCCAAACAATTTGAGGAGAAAACTGTGATACGAGTGGAATATATGTGTTTATTAGAATAGCTATTACAAAAAACCCAATAAAATAAGGAATGTTTATTTTTGAAGTTGGCTTTTTAGATTTTTCTTTCTCCTCATCAAGATTTTGATTCTTTGTTGCTATTCCTTTATCTTTTGTATAAAACTTAGCGACTAAAACAGAGAGCAAAACTAAAGGAATTATCCAAAGCGCACGAACAAGTTTTAAGGTTGTAGCAATCTTTAAAGATTCATCACTAAAAGTTTGTGCAGCACCCACCACCGAACTTGTGTCATGAATGGCGACAGCCACCCACATTCCGAAGTCTTGTGGTGAAAGACTGAAAAAATGCCCCAACACAGGAAAGATAAGAAGCGCAAGTGAGTTGAGTAGAAAAACGACTCCTAAAGAAACCGAAATATCAGAGTTGTCAGCATCAATTACAGGAGAAAAAGCAGCAATGGCACTTCCTCCACAAATAGCTGTTCCAACAGAAATCAGTTGAGCTAATTTATTTTCTACCTTCAAAAGTTTCCCTATCAAAAGTCCTCCTAAAAGTGTAAGAAAAATACTACTTACCACCAAACCAATTCCATTTTGACTTGCCGAAATTGCCGTTTGAAGATTCAAGCCGAATCCTAAACCTACCACAGCAACTTTTAAAAGCTGTTTAGTGGCTTTTGCTGTTTGGTCTGGGAAAGGATTTTTGAGAAAATGCGCAAATAAAAGTCCTGCGACAAGTGCTATTGGGCTGCTGACAAAAGGAAGCCAACATGCCAAAAGGCAAGCAAAGAAGAGAATAGGAACAATTTTACTTTTCAAAATAGTGTGTAGTTGGTGTGTTTTTATTAAGATACAAAAATACACAGATTTTTTTCACACACTAAAGTGTATGCTACATAATTACACCTCTAAAAGCTGCAAACGCACCAACTGATTGTAAGTTCCCTCTTGATTGACAAGGTTTTCGTGTGTTCCTTGTTCGCTTATCTGTCCGTTTTCGATGACATAAATTGTATCTACTTTTCGGATAGTCGCCAAACGGTGAGCAATAATAATTGTTGTTCGGTCTTTCATAAGTGTATCTAAGGCTTCCTGTACAAGCTGTTCCGATTCTGCATCTAATGAGCTTGTTGCTTCATCCAAAACCAAAATCTTAGGATTGCGTAAAATAGCCCTTGCAATGGCAATTCTCTGACGCTGACCTCCCGAAAGTTTTACACCACGCTCTCCTACCAAGGTATCTAAACCTTCTGGGAATGTTTCAATAAACTTAAAGGCATTAGCCTGTTTGGCAGCCGAAATGATTTCCTCTTCTGTAGCATTTGGTTTTCCGTAAGCTATATTTTCTCTGATTGTTCCACCAAAAAGCAAAATTTCTTGTGGAACGATACCAATAGCCGAACGGTACAAGCTCAAATCATACTCTAAATTATTTTTTCCATCTACTTCTATTATTCCGTTTTGAGGTTCATAAAAACGCTCTAAAAGCTGAATAATAGTAGATTTCCCTGCCCCACTATGTCCTACTAAAGCAATTTTTTCTCCTGCCTTAATATCCAAACTAAGTCCTTTCAACACCTCTACATCGCTACGTGTAGGATAGGAAAAACTCACATTTTTAAAAGAAATATTGCCCTCAATGGCTTTCTGATTAAATGATTTTGATAACTCTTTTTCATTGGGTTCAGACTCCTCTCCTAAAATTTCTAATACCCTTTCTGATGCTCCAACAGCCTTTTGTATTTGCCCATAAATACTACCCAATCCACCAATAGAACCCGCAATAAACATAGAGTAGAGAATAAAAGTAAGTAAATCTCCAGGAGTTAACTCTCCTGCTTTCAACAGAATTGCTCCATACCAAAAAACTGCTGTAATACTTCCAAAGATGGCAAAGAGAATAAAGGAGACAAATGCGCCACGATAGGTAGCAGCTTTTAAGGCTGTTTTGATAACATTGTTTTGTGTTGAGGAATAGCGATTAAACTCAAAAAGCTCATTGGTAAAGGCTTTTACAGTCGCTACGGCTTGTATTGTTTCTTCTACAATAATATTTGAAGTGGCTATTTGGTCTTGCGTTTTTTTAGAGAGCTTTCGAATAAACTTACCAAAAATAACTGCTCCAATCATCAAGGCTGGCATTACAGCAAGCATAAAAAAAGTAAGACGTGGAGTCATGAAAAATAAAATCCCTATGCCAACAACTAAAGTCAGTATTTGGCGAAAAAATTCGGCTAAAGTAGTAGAAAAAGTCTCCTGCAAAAGCGCAACATCTGCCGTAATTCGGCTCATAAGCTCACCAGAGCGATGTTTATCATAAAAAGCAAGTGGTAAATACAAATATTTTTGATACAATGCCTTACGAATATCAGCCATTGAATATTCACTCACCTGTGCAAATAAGTACACTCTCAAAAAAGAAAAAATAACTTGAGTTATAATCACAACAACCAAAGCAAGTGTAATCTGATTGATACTATCCAATATAAAACCTTCATTGCCTGTTGCTACATCAATGAGATTCCCTGTAAGTTTTGGAAAAATCAATAAGACAGTACTAGAAAGAAAAAGACAAATCATTCCAGTAAAAAAGTAGCCTTTGTAGGGCATCATAAACTTATAGATACCTAACAGATAAGAAAAATTTTTCTTATTGAGCTTTACTTTCTTATGCTCATTTTCATCGTTAGTAGTATTTTTTGTGTCGTTTTTTATATCTTCGTTATTTCTCATAATCAGTTGGGAAGCGATAATGCGTTTGATTTTCGAAGTGCAAAGATACGGTTTTTGTTAGAGAACTTCTAACTTCAAATTTTCTATCTTATCTAATTTTACTTTTTGGTTCTACTGTAATGTTTGAACCTTCGGCAAGCATCACAGAAGCTGGTTTTTGATGATTTAGAAAAGCAAAGTCTTGTCCATACATTTCTGCAAAATCGGCTTGTATTTTATAATCTAACACTTCATATTGCTGCCATCTTGGGTGAGTAACTTCATATTCATTGGTATCTCTTTCATTTTTCTTTGCATATCCCCAGTAGTGTTCTGTAATGAATTCAGTTTTGCTCCCTTTTTCAATTTCACTTAGATTTTTAGCTGCTTTGAGGTAAATAGAGTTTTGCTCAGAAGTCTTATTTTTTTGCCATGTATATTCTACTTCTCTATCATTTTCATTTTCTTTCCATTGATGGCTCATTTTCATTGTCTGATAATTTTCTCCATAGACTGTATTGGCTACAAACGTAATAGCTGGTTTGGGGACAATTTCTTTAACGAAAACTACGCCTCTTTTATAGTCATTGTTCATCTTGTCTTCATCAGTTTCAAATCTCTTGACATAAAAACGTAGATTTACCTCTTCAAAATTGATATGAAATGGAATCGGAACGCCTAAAAGTCGTACATTTTTAAACATAAAACCAATCAGGCTAACATAACACTTTCCTTCCCAAAAATCTAAATCTGTTCCGTTGGGAAGATAAGGATAGAGAATATTAGGGTCTATTTGGTAATTTGCAATGGCTAATTTTCGCCATTCTGCTTGTAGAAAACTCATTTTTTTATAGATTAAGATAATAGCTGAAATATATTTATAACTAACATTTAGTTCTTAAAAATTCAAAACAGATTCATTTAAGAAAAATCAAATCTAACTTTTGATGTATCTTTATCGTTAAGGAAAAGTTGTTGTAGATACAGATACTTTCAAATCTACCAATACATTCCCTGTTCTGTATGCCACAGAACAGTAAACTGTCTTCATTTCTAATCAATTTAGAAATAAAATACCACTTTACAATTCAAAATGAAAGAACTTTTCGCTCTAAACAAATACTTTTATAGATACAAATGGCATCTTTTAGGTGGCATTTTTTTCGTCTTGATGTCTTGTGTTTTTGCTATTATTCCAGCCCAAATTGTACGTCATGCCTTTGATTTGATAACCAACACTATCCGAATGAACGACCTTTTTGAAGGAACAGCAGCACAGGAACAAGTAATGGTTACTTTCGGAAAAGTGGTCTTGCTCTACGGAGGCTTGATTCTTCTGATGGCTCTGATTCGTGGTGTGTTCTTATTTTTTCAACGTCAGACCATTATCGTCATGTCTCGTTTGATAGAGTATGATTTGAAAAACGATATTTATATACATTATCAAAAGTTGCCTTTAGCTTTTTATAGAAAAAACAATACAGGCGACCTTATGAACCGAATTTCGGAAGATGTCTCACAAGTCAGAATGTATTTAGGCCCTGCTATTATGTATTCTATCAATATGATTGGAACGGCTGTTTTGGTAATTGCCTATATGCTTACGATTAATGTTCGTCTTACGCTTTTTTCATTGCTTCCTTTGCCAATTCTCTCTATCAGTATTTATTATGTCAATAATCTGATAAATAAGCGTTCCATTCTGATTCAACAAAGTCTTTCTAAAATGACAACTTTTGCACAAGAAGCCTTTTCTGGGATTCGTGTTATGAAAGCATACATCAGAGAAAAAGATTTTTCAAGGGAGTTTGAAGGCGAAACACAAGATTATTTTAATAAATCTCTTGATTTGGTGCGTGTAAATTCCCTCTTCTTACCTTTAATTATTGGTTTGATTGGAATTAGTACAATTTTGACCGTTTATATTGGTGGAATTGAGGTCATGAGAGGTACAATCACGACAGGAAATATTGCAGAGTTTGTTATTTATGTAAACCTCTTGACTTGGCCAGTAGCTTCTTTAGGATGGGTTACAAGTCTTACACAGCGTGCAGCAGCTTCACAAGAACGTATCAACGAGTTTTTGAACACTGAAACTGATATTATTTCATTAGAAAATAAAACTACCGAAATAAATGGTAGCGTAAAATTTGATGATGTTACTTTTGTCTATCCAGATTCTGGTATTAAGGCTTTGGATAAGGTGAGTTTTGAAATTAAGGATGGACAAACGCTTGCCATTTTAGGAACAACAGGCTCTGGAAAAAGCACTATTGCTAACCTTATATGTAGAATGTATGATGTTACAGATGGAGAAATATTGATAGACCAAGATAATATTAAAAAATATGATATTTCTCATTTGCGTTCTAATGTAGGATATGTTCCACAAGAAGTATTCTTGTTTTCAGACACAATTAGAAACAATATTGCCTTTGGCTTCAATGAAAATGATTTTGAGGAAAAACAAATCACAGAAGCTGCAAGAGATGCTGATTTATTGGAAAATATTGAGCGTTTTCCAAACGGATTCGAAACGATGCTAGGCGAACGAGGAATTACACTTTCTGGAGGACAGAAACAGCGTGTCAGTATTGCAAGAGCAATTATTAGAAATCCAAAAATATTGATTTTAGATGATAGCCTTTCTGCCGTAGATACCAAAACAGAAAATGCAATTCTTCAAAATATGAAACGTATTATGAAAAATCGCACTTCTATTGTTATTTCTCACCGTGTTTCGTCTGCCAAACTTGCCGACCATATTATTTTCTTAGATGAAGGAAAAATAGTAGAACAAGGAAGGCATGAAGAGCTTCTGAAACAAAACGGACTTTATATGCAGCTTTATGAAAAACAACTCCAAGAGGAGGTGAGTTAATTATTAATGTTTAGTTATTAATGAGAATACAAATACTGTAAAAAATTAGATTTAATGGTAATTTATCATTAATAACTAATCATTTATCACTAAAGATTTAAGCTACTTTTATCCAATCTTCAGCTGCTTTTACTGTACTGAAATACTCAATTTTGATAAGATTTTGGAAGTAAAGACGTGTAGAAGCAGCAAGCTGTGCAGCAGGAAAACGCTTGAAAAAATCACGTTCTTGAATAATTGCCATAGACTGATAGCCAGCATCTAGCGCACGCCCCAACCAATCTTCCATTGCCCACTTTTGGTCTTGTTTGGAAAGTCCTTTTTTGATTTTACGGTCGTCGTTGATGATTTTGGAAACTTGGCGTTCCTTCATCCAAATAATTGTATCGTTAAGAGCTTTTCTATAACTTTCACTTTCCATATCGCCACGCCATTTTATCATTATACAAGGCACTTCTGGATTTAGCTTTATCAAATAGTTGGGCGTATCTGCCAATACTTCAAATTCTACCATTTTTTTAGTTTTATTTTTTTGATAATATAAAAACCGTCAATGAGAATATTTTTTTTCTCGTTGACGGCTGCATTTTGAGCCTCAACGACGGTTATTTTCTTATAATTTTAAATAGGCTGCAAAATTACATAATTTTCTTAAACCGTAGCAATACATTTAAGTTCGATAGCAATCGGTGTGGGAAGTGCCGTAATTCCTAATGTGGTTCTACAAGGCTGATTGTCTTTAAAATACTCTGCATAAACTTTATTATAGGCTTTAAAATCTTCTTCCATATTGGTAAGAAAAACGGTTACGTCGACGAGTTTGTCCCAGCTACTTCCACTTGCTTCCAAAATTGCTTTTACATTCTGAAAAACGGTATGACATTGCGCCTCAATATCATAAGAGACAAGTTTTCCATTTTCATCATAAACATTTCCATGTATTTCATTCGTTTTGGCATCTCTTGCTCCTACGCCAGAGAGAAATAAAAGATTACCTACTTTTCGTGCGTGAGGATACAAACCTACTGGTTTGGGTGCGTCATTGGTTTCAAATTTTTGGCTCATAGTTAAAATAAAAATTGATTTCTCTAAAAATCATTAATTTTGATTCGACCTTTAGAAAAGTGTATAATTCTTTACATAAAATTTCGTTTGTTAAAGGCATAGAGTATTGCTCTTGTTTTCAAAATTAACATCAATTTATTAGTCAATCAAATGAAAAAATTATCTTTCGTTTTTTTCTGTTTCGTATCTTTTCTTATCTGTTTATTTTCTTCTTGTTCTACCCAAAAAGAAACCTTACCAGATATTTCAAATATGAAGGTAAATATTGAAATAGAAAGAGTAGATAAAAAAATATTTGACGGACAGAGTAAAGAAGAAATTTTGACTTATCTGAAAGAAAACCCAGACTTGCTTTTAAAGGGATTTCGTGTCAATGATATTAGAGTATTAGAAGAACTTGTAAAACGAGCCAACGACCCTTATATCGATACTGTTCAAAGACAAGTAGATGAAGTGTATGATGAGGCAAAACTCAAACAACAATTAGAACATCTTTTTAGCTATACAAAACATTACTATCCAGATTTTTATGTTCCAAAAATTTATACGATTGTAGCAGGTTTTGAGATGGATGTTGTGCCAAGTGATAGCTTGTTTTTGATTGGGCTAGATTATTTTTTAGGAAATCAGTCGTATTACCGTCCACCGATTGAGGTTGTTCCAAATTACATTTGGGAACGCTACCACCCAGAGGCAATCCAAACCCATGTCGCTAGAGAAATTTCGGGAAGGTATAATTTGAGTAATCCATCAGATAACAGCGTAATTAATGAAATGATTTGGTGGGGCAAAACGTATTACTTCATTGAAAAAGTAGTTCCAGAAGCTGCTGACTCTTTGGTAATTGGTTATTCTGCACAGGAAATTGAAGATTGTGAAACCTATCAAACAGATGTTTGGGGACATTTTGTAAAGCAAGAACTTTTTTATGCTACTTCACAAGTAGAAAAGCGAAAATATTTAGAACCACGTCCTCATACTTTTGAAATTGGACAAGAATGCCCTGGGCGTATTGGGCAATGGCTAGGTTGGCAAATCGTTAGGGCATATATGGAAAAAAATCCAGACATAACACTTCCTCAACTGATGAAAATGACAAATCATAGAGAGATTTTTGAAAAGTCTAAATACCATCCGAAAACACAGGAGTAAAGTCTTATACCAAAAATATATCGGTGCTGCTCTATCGGGCTGACCTAATAGATAATGAAAAAGGTCAGTCTTGTAAAGCAGAACGACAAAAAAAGGTAAATTAGTTTTTATATTAGCATTATCCTGCAAGTTCCAATTGGTTTTTGACAAGATTGTAATACATACCTCGCTTTTTCACTAGCTCTTCGTGTGTTCCTAACTCTTTTATTTTTCCTTTTTCTAAAAACACAATTTGGTCTGCATTTTTTACTGTACTCAGTCTATGGGCAATAATAATTTGTGTTTTAGACTGTCCAAAGTTTTGAAGGTTTTTAGAAATTATTTTTTCATTCTTGGCATCTAGTGCCGAAGTAGCTTCGTCAAAAAACAAATACTCTGGATTTTTATAAACGGCACGAGCAATCAGAAGACGTTGCTTTTGTCCTTGACTCAATCCTTCCCCCGACTGTCCTACTTTTGTATGAAAACCTAGTGGTAGGCTTTGAATATGTTCAAAAATATTGGCTGTTTGGGTGGCTTCTATCAGTCTTCTTTGTGTAGGGTTATCATCTCCTAACGCAATGTTTTTAGCAATACTTTCAGAAAAAATAAATCCTTCCTGCATCACAGAACCAATCGTAGCACGCCAAATAGAACTACTAAGCACTGGCAATGGCAAAGAACCTACCGTAATTTGTCCACTTTGAGGAATATAGTATTTCAATAATAATTTCAAAAGCGTTGTCTTTCCACTTCCACTCTCACCTACAATTGCTGTTGTTTTTCCTGCTGGAATATGAAGCGTAAGGTCGTCTATGGCAGGTTGGCTATGTGGTGTTCCGTATCTGAATGTTACATTTTTCAAATAAATATCTTTGGAAAATTCTCCTACTGGCAATTCTTTAATCAGCGAGTTTTCACTTTCTTCATCCTCATCTTTTTGGTCGTGAATTTCTCCTAAGCGTTCCAAACTTAGTTTAGCATCTTGACCTTGCTGAATAAAACTCACTGATTGAATTAAAGGCACTTCCATCTGACCTAAAACTTGCTGTACTGCCATCATCATACCGAGTGTCATACTTCCTTGAATAACTTCGTAAGCAGCCCAAAAAGTAATAATAATATTTTTAAGTTCGTTTATAAACCCTCCTCCATACTGTTGTAATTGACTTAATCTCAAACTTTGCATTGCCAGTTTTGCTCTCTTGACTTGCAATCGTTCCCATTCCCAACGTTTTTCCTTCTCAAAATTATTGAACTTAATTTCTGCCATTCCTTGTACGAGTTCTACTTCGTTGCTTTGTGTAGAAGAAGAAAGTGCAAAACGCTTATCGTCTAAAAGTCTTCGTTTCTTTAAAAAGAGCAATATCCAAGTAACATACAAACTACTTCCTATTAGAAAAAGCAAAAAGATTATTGGACTATAAAAAATAACAAGTATGCCGACAGAGAAAAGACTTGCCAACGAAAAAATAAAATCTAAAAGTGTTCCACTCAAAAACTGTTCGATGCGCTGATTGTCTTGCATACGCTGAAGAATATCTCCCAAGTTTTTAGATTCAAAAAATGGTAGAGGAAGGCGAATAAGTTTAGCCAAAAAATCAGAGACAATCTGAATATTCAGTCGAACAGAAACTTGCAACAAAATCCAACTTCGTATAAGGTTGATTAAGTTTTTAGATACAAAAAAGACCAGTTGCGCTGCCAAAACCACATAAACGAAAGATAAATTTTTCTGCTGAATCCCTGTATCTACTAAGGCTTGTGTAAGAAGTGGTAAAAAAAGTGAAAGCAAAGTAGCTCCCAGAAGCCCTAAAAACAACTGAAAAATAATAGCTTTATAAGGCTTTAGATATTTTAATAAGTAGCCAAAAGTAGCTTTGCTTTCTTTTACATCTTCCTGTGCATAAAAATCTGGGGAGGTTTCCAAAAGAAGTGCAATTCCTCTTTCTTCTCCGTCTTCTCCTTCGGTGGCTTGTCCTTGTATCCACGCTTTTTTAAACTCTTCGTGGCTATATTCTAAAAGTTGTGAGGCTGGGTCAGCTACAAAAACCTTCTTATTAGTGATTTTATACACCACTACAAAATGATTCTGATTCCAATGTGCGATGAAAGGAACAGGTTTTTCCTCTATGAGCGTCTGAATATCTATCTGTACAGAAAGCGTTCGAAGTCCTATTTTTTCGGCTGCTGTAGCAATTCCCAACAATGAAACGCCTTGCTTTCCGATGTAAGCATTTTCTCTAAGGAAAGGCAGAGAAAAATTTTTGCCGTAATGTTTGGTTATCATCTTCAAACACGTCGGACCACAATCCATTTGGTCTCGCTGCTTGACGTGAGGAAACTTTGCCATTTTTTATTTTTTTGTCTTGTTATAAATTCCTCACAAAAGTAGCTCAAAATTTTCAAACTGCAATAAACCTTTAATTTTCATATCAAAAACACTAATTAGGTACTTTTATCAAAAGTACCATTTATTAAAATTCATTTAAAAAACATAATATAAAAAATAAAAAACACTTTTTTTTTAAAAAACTAATTTCAACATACAAACATAAACAAACAATACATTAAAAACAAAAAATAACTTACTTTTTAATTTTATTCTATTGGAAAAGAATGTAAAGAGAAGATGGATATTTTACTAAATATGCGTGAGGTTTCATTTATAAATAAATTGCCAGAGCATTATAAAAATCAGAATAAAGACGTAGTTTTTTTAGTTATATCTCATTATGATACACCAAAAGATTTTTTAAAATTACAGAATTATCTAGAAGATTCAACAAATGTAAAAGGGTTTAGAGAAAGGTATTATAATGAACGATGAAATAAAAGTCATACTAACTTCCTACTTGGATAAAGCAGGAGACGGTTATTTCAAAGGTGAAGTAGTAAGCAAGGATTACCAAAATGTAACGAAAGGCTTTTTGAAAGAACACTATCTGACTAGTTCAGCTCCAAAAAGTTACTTTATCGATAAGACAGGAGTCATACGCTTTACAACTTTTGGCTATTCTCAACATCTTTATAATTACTTTTCACTATATACAAGCGAAATTGACGCTCTTTTAGAGTAAAAAAAACGAAGTAGATAATTTTAGAGGAATTGAACAACTAATAAGTATTTTTTAAGTGGAACAAATCAAAGCTATTTTACTTGATACAAACACAAAACGCTTTATGTAAGAAAACATACCAAAGGTGTCTTTTTCACAACAGTTTATGAAAAACAAGAAGCATTTTCTTTGATTTTCTTGAAATAAGAATATTATTTTCCTAATATTGTGATATAAAGTTATTGTAATCTATATAACTTTATATGTGCAAATAAGCTACTACTACTTCAATAAATAACTTAATTTTTAACACTTTTCAAAAATTTATTTATGAAGTCTTTAAAAGAAAAATTCGGAAAATTTGCTTTATCTCAAAAAGAAACTAGAAATCTTGTTGGTGGAGATGTAACTACTCCTCCAATAGATGCTCATGTGGACTACAGTCATGGAGGAACACACTGTTGCGATTATAGAGATAGAGATGGAAACATATACACAAATTGTGGTGTAAGACCTACACCAGAATCAATACGCTGTTACTATGTTTATTAATAAATTAATCTATTGAGGTCAATCAATGGCAAATAAAACTGTTTATACTACATCTAGTATAAACAGTTTTATTGTTTCTAAAAAAACACATACAAACCTCTATCATAATAATTTTGTGGAACGTGGCAGCTATATTAAGAATGGTTTGGCTAAATGTTGATTTTTAGAACTTTGTGTTGAGTTTTTGTAAGATATAATTCACAATAAAAAAGTAACAAACAAGTAGTTTTCATAAAAAAATGCAGCAAAAGTGTTTATATATGTTAAATAAAGAACGCACAATTAATTATAAACACCTAAATAACAGCGATTTACACAATTAAAACATACTATGTACTAAATTCAGTATTTTGACTTAAAAAATATTTTTATAATATTTGAATCATCAACATTACTCAAGTACTTTTACTAAAAGTAAAAAGTAATTTGATATTTATTTTTTTATTCAAATTTTTAAAGTCATATTTTAAGATGAAATCATTAAAAAAGAAATTCGGAAAATTTGCTGTTTCTGAAAAACAAATTAACAGAATAACAGGTGGGCGTGATTGCAATTGTGGTGAGTTGCCACTTGATTGTGCAACAATCACTTATCTGCAAGTACCTACTATTTGTGAAATGATATGTTGTGATGAGCGTGCCTAACGTTAACTCATATTTATTTAAATCTTTAAAAGAAATTCGAAAATTTGCTATTTCTGAAAAAAGCTAAAAAAGTAAATGGAGGAACTCCTCCTTATCCTTGTTTAAATAAATATTTGCCTAACCCAAATGACCCACTTGAGTGCTGGGAACTTTAATTTTAACACAAATAAAAAACATAATATATGAAATCATTAAAAAAGAAATTCGGAAAATTTGCTATCTCTCAAACGAAAGCTAAAAATGTAAATGGGGGATGGAGAAACTGCGACCCTAATGACCCTTGTTGTTGTCCTCCAACTAAACTATGTAAACCAAATCCAAATTGTGATTGGGTGTAAGTAAACCATCAATCTTTATATTGATACTAAAAATAGTGATAGAGCTTACTATAAGTTTCTGTCACTATTTTTTGATAAAAAATCTCAAAATGAAAAATACAATTACCATCTTATTAGATAAATTAGGCGTAGAATACACACCTTTTTATTTACAAACACTTACAGAAAAGTGTAATAATGCACAAACATTGAGTGATATAAAATTGCTCTTGGCTTATTATAAAGTAGATTCTTTGGCTGTGCAGATTGGAAGAGAGGAGCTTTCAGAAATACCATTACCTGCACTCGTTTTGTCTGCTGAAGAAGATGAAAATGGTAAAGTTCATAATGACTATTTCGTTTTAGAAAGTTTAGAAGACGAGAAAGTAAGTCTGATAAGCCCTAAAGGAGAAAAAAAATCTGTTATAATAGAAGATTTTGAGAAATCTTGGACAGGCTACACACTTCTATTAGACAAGAATAAAAATTCTAAAGAACCTAATTATCTTGCTCACAAGAAAGCAGAACAAAAACAAAAAGTATTGAACACTAGCAAAACGATTGTCCAAGTGCTAGTTGTTGCTTCACTTTTATTCATAATTGGAAATTCTCTATTTTCAAGTGGTAATTTTTCTATTTCTTCCCTTTTTGAAATCTCATTTTACCTTCTTCATGGTATTGGGTTCGTACTTAGTGCAATCTTACTTTCTGGAGAAATTTTTAAAGACAATGTGGTTTTCAAAAAAGCCTGTACTGCCTTTGGTAACTCATCCTCTTGTGCTGATACAACAAATACAGACAAAACAACTAAAATTGATACTCTAAAAAACTGGTTTACTTTTTCAGAACTGGGTGTTTATTATTTCTTTGGAGGATTTCTCTTCTTACTCATTAGTAATGCTTTTGGGCTATTCATTCAAAGTTTGATAGCTGTGTTGGGAATAGTTGCAGTAATTACTTCGCTCTACTATCAAAAATTTGTACTCAAAACGTGGTGTTCTTTGTGCGTTTCTGTGATGGCAGTATTGTCTGTACAAGCTATATTAGGAGGAATTTTTTTATCTGTTTCTGATGCCCCTAATATTACAACATTTACTTTCATTTCTGCTCTTTCTATATTTCTGTTTGCCTTTCTATTGCCTACCCTTGTATGGAATGTTTTAAAACCTATTTTCACAAAATACAATTCCTATAAAAATAAAAATCAGAAACTACATTCTTTCAAATATGACTTTGAGCTTTTTCAAACTCTGCTCTCACAATCTAGAAAAATAGATACTACGCATATACCAACACATTTTGTTGAAGGAAATGACGTTTCTGTTGATGACGAAGAGGAATATAATAAAGTCTCATTGGTAGTAATTAGTCGCCCTACGTGTCCACCGTGCAAAACGGCAAAGAAAGATTTACAAAAATTAAGAGAAAGCTTCGGTAATTATTTTACCACTACAACTTGTCATCTGACGATGAGTCAGAAAAATGAAGACTACAAACAAATCTCAGAAATGCTTTCTGACCTTCCAACACCTTACTCAGAAAGTGAAAAAGAGAGCATTATTTCAGAACATTATGCTTGGATAAATCAGCAGGGAATTACCTTTACTCCAGCTTTTATTGTAAATGGAAGGCTTCTACCAGAAAATTATAGAGTTTCAGATTTGGAATATTTCTTAGTTCATTTGGCTAATGAGATGGACGAAGTGGAAGAAAACAAAGAAGAACAATTATCTTTGTAGTGATTTTTCAATTCAAGATATACCATATTTTAATGCCAGAAAACAACGATAAAGAAGCTATTTTTCGCTCCTATTCAGAAGAAACACAAGAATTACTCACAGCTCCCCAAGGATTTTTAATGCGCTCAGGAATCACAATCGTCTTTGGTGTATTGCTATTGATGTTTGTAGTTTCATATTTTATTCGCTATCCAGAACTCTCTACTTCAAGTGTTACTATTTATGCTAATCAAGCAAAGGCAAATCTATTTCCTAAAATTAATAGTCGTATTGTTTCTATCAATACAAAACACGGTCAAGATGTAAAGGAAAATGAGCTTTTAATAGTTTTGGAAAGCACAACAGACTGGAAAGAAGCCCAACGTTTGGAAAGCTATTTGGATACGATTTCCTCTCAGAATGCTGCCTTTGAAAATATAGCCTTCTTTACAGAAAATGAAATTCCTATTTTTACAAGTTTGGGAAATCTACAATTAGACTATGAGAGATTTAAGAATAGCATTTTAGATTATCAGCTTTTTTCACAAACCAACTCGCACGCACAAAAACAGGCTGCTATTCGTTCTGAAATAGAAATTCAAAATTCACTAAGTAAAATAGTAGATGAAAAATATGAACTTCAAAAAAGGGACTATGAATTAAGCAAACAAAAATACATTACAGATTCTTTGCTCTACAAAAGTGAGGCGATTGCAAAGCAAGAGTTTTTACAGACAAAAAGTGCATTTCTGAACAAAGAAAGTAGCTTCTTACAAAACAAAGAAGCCAACCTAAATGCCAAAATGAGAGTAAGCCAGCTCAATCAGCAGCTTGTAGAGGTATCTATTGCCTTTAGAGAACAAGCCTTTAAATACAAACAAGAACTAAGAACAAGTTTTGCTTCACTTAAAAAGATGTTAGAAGATTGGAAGAGTAACTATTTAATTATCAGTCCAATAGAAGGAAAAGTAAACTTTTTTAATCCTATCAATCTGTATCAGTCAGTAGGAATAGATAAAGAAATTGTTTCTATCATTCCTCAAGAAAATGCAACGTATGCTTACACCAAAGTAGAAGCCAAACATATTTCAAAACTTACGACAGGGCAAAATGCTAATAAGGCAAAAATAAAGTTAGAAGCATACCCTTTTGCTCGTTATGGCTGGCTAGAAGCAGAAGTGGCTCAAATTAGTCTTGCGCCACAGGAAAATCAATATTCTGTACAACTCAAACTAGAAAACGGTCTGACCACCAATCGAAATAAAGAAATAGATTTGGATGCAAAGAGTGAAATCTATGGAGTAGTAGAAATAGTACTGGAGGAAAGAAGCCTATTAGATAAATTTTTGGAGCAAACTATTTATTCTATTGAAGCTTTCGAATAAAATGTTTATAGCTTATAGAAAAAAATAAGCCTTTCTCTACATGAAGAAAGGCTTATTTTTTTCTATAAAATTTTTCCTATTGAGGTGGATTAAACAGCATAATCTCCTAAGAGTGCTACTCCAATCATCAGAAGTACTAACACTACTGCCATTACTGACATAGCATTTTTATAATCAAATTTCTTTTTCAAAATAAAGGCAAATGCTGTAATCATTCCGATAGCAGCACCTAAAAGCCCACTACCAAAACCTAAAAATGCTACTTTACGCACTAAATCTACTTCAGGATTACCTATAATAGAGTGAATAACAACAACCTCCAAGCCAATAGCTAATAAAAATGCAACAGAACTCATGAGCATGATACGCATGATAAATGCAGGAGCTACTCCATATCTAGGTTTAATTTCCTCTTGGGGAACATTTTTTAATTTTGCTTGAGCCTCTATAATTGATTCTTGATAAGTTTCCATAAAAATTATTATTGTAGTTAAAAAAATAGATTGTTACATTTATTGTAACCTAATTATATAACATACAAATACTTATATTGTTTTATGAGTTTTGTTTTTCCCTTATCCAGAATCTCTCATTTTAAAATAGATTATATATTACGCATTTAATTTTGGCTCTATTTTATGGTATCTTTGCAAGCAACAAGAAATGTTGAGAATAATTATATAACTTCAAAGCATTTTTTTTGTTTGATAGAAAACATAAAACAACAACCAGTCTTTAAAAAATAAAAAGGCTTTATAATTTATATCTTATGGCAGTAATTACAGACAACAATCGTACGCCCCACGTACACATATATATAGAAGAAAATCCAAATCCAAACTCAATGAAGTTTGTAATGAGCTTTATGCTTATGGCAGATGGTGTAGTAAAAGATTATGCAACAGCAGAAGATACTACAGATTCTCCTTTGGCAGCATCTCTCTTCAAAGAATTTGATTTTGTAGAGCGTGTTTTTCTAAGTAAAAACTTCATTACTATTACTAAAAATGAGAGTAAAGAATGGGTAGAAATCAATCCAATTCTTCGCAACTATTTGAAAGAATATTTTGAGGCTCAAAAACCTGTTTTTTCAGATAACTTGCCAGATTCAAAAGTAGAACTAAACGACAACCCTACGATTTCAAGAATAAAAGATATTTTAGACCAATATATTCGTCCTGCTGTGGAGATGGATGGAGGAGCAATTTCTTTTTCTAGGTTTGATGAAGAAACTGGAAAACTAAGCGTTCTGCTTCAAGGCTCTTGTAGTGGATGTCCTTCTTCTGCTATCACACTCAAATCAGGTATTGAAAATCTTTTTAAAAGAATGATGCCTGAAGTAAAAGAAGTAGTAGCTGAAAATGGATAATACAGTTATCAGTTATCAGTTATCAGTTATCAGTTATCAGTTATCAGTTATCAGTTA
>NZ_JAHDIG010000006.1:62202-112042 GCF_020630935.1 Bernardetia sp. | reverse complement strand
TGTCCACAGTAGAAAAAAACAAACTCACATCGGAAGGAATCAGTAATTTTAAAGATGTTTTTAATGTAAAAGAAGGCATCGCAACGGCAGCATCAAATCTTATTATTGATGCGTTTTATTATGTTCCTTTTGAGCGATTACCACTTACGCCTCCATACAATCGCCCAGAAAATGCAGATACTACACAGGCTTTGCGCCACATTTTGGTACTACAAGCCACAGATTTTTTAGAAACCTATCAGAAAACACGTCCTTATCAAACCATCAAAAACGCTCGTAGAAGTCTTTTGAAAGAATTTATTTCTATTCAAGATTTACGTGCTAGAGGAACTGGAAACGGTTATCTCTACGAAAAATATTGTAAATATATTTTGGAAGATTACACAGAAGAGGAACTGCGCCACATTATTCCAGAATTTTATGGAGCAGACTGGGATTTTCCTAAATATGGCTACAAGAATAAAGAAGAATATAAAAAACTAGAAGCCTTTGCCAAGACCAAAAACATGAGTGTTTTGGAGCTTTTTTGTGAGCTAAACCTTCATTACAAAGGAGTTGTCTATGAAAACAATAAATGTCTGAACTGTAATTTGTACGAAGATTTTATAAAAGAATTTGCACCTCATCAGCTTGCTTTTGTAGCAGTTCAGAAGCTCGCTAGTCCTCTGATTGTGGAAAAAAAATGGAGTGAGGCAAGTGCTGTTTATCAGAAATTTCAACCTTTATTTACAGACAAAAAAGATGATTTTGACAAACTCATTGCACTTTTAAATGCAAAAGAAGATAATCTCAACTTAGAAAATTTAGGACAGAATGTAAATTCAGAAGGTTATGAAACTGCGCCTGTACCGTTTTTGGATGCGTATGGCAATGAAGGACTTTATTTTTGTCGAATGGATTTAGGAACAGGACAAGATGTGTATTACTCAATGTTTCAAAATGGAAAGTACACAAAAGCTGTTCGTTTGCCCGACGGAGTAAACACCAACACACACGAAGTTCCTCAAAGTGTTAGTTTTGATGGAAATACACTTGTTTTGTTTGGAAATTATGGCAGCTTAGATGCTTACAAAATTGAACTTCGCCAGCAAAACAGTCAGCTTGGAAATGGAGATTTATTTTATGCAGAAAGAAATCTCAAACAAGGAAACTCAACTAGCAATACCACTTGGGGAAGAATAAAAGCCTTTCCTTTTCCAGTCAATACACCAAACTATGAAGCAGGATTGAGTTTTTCAGCAGATGGAAATGCAGTTGTTTTTTCATCAGATAGAGAAGGTGTAGTGGGAAATTATTTACCCAAAGCTCCAAAAGACCGTTTGTATTTTCATGGCAGAGAAGAGTTTAATATCGATATTTTTGTAAGTGAGAAAAATCCAGAAACAGGAGAATGGCAAGAACCCATAAATTTGGGAGAAATCATCAATACACCTTTTGCCGAAACACAGCCTTTTCTTCATCCAGATATGAAAACACTTTATTTTGTTTCTGACGGACATTATGGTTTGGGAAGTGGAGATATTTTTATGTCTAAACGCCTAAATCCAACGTCTTGGACAGAATGGAGTGAGCCTGTAAACTTAGGAAAATCTATCAATACGCCTTTTTTAGATGGTTTTTATATGGGAACAGATGGAAAGTTTGCTTTCATTGTCTTAAAAAATACAGATACGCCCAATGAGAATCAGAATAATTCTTACAAGACTAATTATGACATTTATCGTTTTGAAGTGCCAGAGCGTTTTCGTCCAGAGCCTGTTTTGCCTCCAAGCATTATTACAGGAAAATTGGTAGATATAAATGGAAAAGGAATCCAAACACACGTTTTTATTGAAGACTTATCAACAGGAAAAACAATTGGAAAGACACAAAGCAAAAAAGACGGTTCGTTTAGCGTTCAGATAGCTGGCAATTTCCTTTCAAATAATTCGTCTGCCAATGCTTCTTCAAAAATAGGAATGTATGCTAAAGAAAAAGGCTATTTTTCTACCTCTCAAAATATTTCTACCAAATCTAATCAACAACACAATAGTAATAATACAAACTCCAAAACAGGAGTTGTAGGGAAAGCAAATTTTATCCAAACGAATCAAAATTTAGAAATCTATAAAATCTCTGAACTTATAAGCAATCAGAAAACAGTAAGGCTGAATAATCTATTTTTTGACTTTGATAGTTATGCACTACAAGAAACTTCGCTTCCAGAAATAAAGCGTTTATTTGAAATTTTGAAAGAAAATACATCTTTAAAAGTCAGTATTGAAGGACACACCGACAATACTGGAAAAGCAGACTATAACAAACAACTTTCTGAAAACCGTGCAAAATCGGTTGCCGAACAGCTTATTTCTTTAGGAGTTGATAAAGCTAGAGTAAGCTATGAAGGTTTTGGTTCAGAAAAACCCATCGCAGATAATTTTAACGAAGAAGGAAGAGCCAAAAATCGTAGGGTAGAGTTTAGGCTATCCGAATAAAAAAATGTAGGTCAAATGGCTTACCTTTGACCTATTAATTTCTACAACTGTTTGAAAGAGGCTGCAATTTCTGTCATTTGTTTCTCAAAAAGAGATTTTTGATTTTTGGCTGTCCATTGAGCAATCTGATAATATTTCTCTTTGCCTTTCACTAGCGTAAAACTATAATATACAGAAATTCTGTCTTGGGTTTGCCCTTGAATGGTAAAGTTTTTGGCAGCCAAACCATTGATTTCCAAATCTATAATATCAGTTTTTGCACTAATTTTTATCGTTTCTCCAATAGAATGATAGACAATATCTGTATAACCTTTCAGATTAGGAGGATAAACTTCTTCTGCCTTATTTTCTATAATTTTTCTGGTAAAGTCTTGTCTGTCTTCTTCTATCACAATAACAAAAAGTTCTTTATTCAAATTTTGATATTGCAAAGAAGCATTCGGATTTAGAGAGTCCGTTTCACTCAAAAAATCGGGAAGAGCTAAAGAATAATCGTTGTTGATTTCTACAATTTTGTTCATAAATTTATTTTTATTGTAAGTTTTATGAGTACAAAATTAGCGATTTTATAATTCTTTGAATGAAGCTGCAATTTTATCCATTTCTGCTTTATGTAGTTCTTTTCTGTCTAAAAGAGTCCATTGCAATATTTGGTAATAGGTGTCTTTTCCTTCTACTAAAGTATAGTGATAAAAGACATCCAACTCTTCTAGTTTCAAAGAAAATTCAAAGTATTTTGCATCTAAAGTTCCAATTTTTTTATCTACAAGATTTGCCTCTCCAAACTCTGGATTTTCTTTAAGCCCAGCCACAATCAAGTCAGAATAGCTTTTCAAATCATTTGAAAACATTTCTTGCAAACCATTTTCTTCAATAATTTTATTGAATTCTGTTTTGTTATCTTCAATCACAACAACATAAAATTCTTTTAATGGGTTCTGATATTGCAGTGTTGCCTCTTCATGTAGTTCCTTGCTTTCTCTCAAATAAGAAGGTAAATCTAATGAGTATTTCTGACCTGTTACAACAGTTTCGTAAGTGGTTTTGAAATCACAGCCACTAAAAAGAGTAGAAAAAAGAAAGAGAGCGACTATATAAAACAAAGGTATTTTTTTCATTATGATATTTTTTTTCTTGAAAAATAAAATTACTGTCTTGTCAAAAGAACGAAAAATAAAGTAAATAAAAGATTTTTGAAGTATTTTTATTAAAAAAACTAAATCAGATCGGAATTTTATAGGTAAAAATGTGGTTTTGGTAAGAATAAATTTATAACAATCAAGATGATAAAATATGAGTACCATCAAAAACTACCAAACCATTCGTGCTACCTTCAACAAAGATACAATCGTTGTTTATCAAGCCTATAACGATAAAATTGCTGATGAGGCAGTAGAGTTACAAAAATTTGGACAACAATTTTCATTCAAACGAATGACGTGGATAAAGCCTTCATTTCTTTGGCTAATGGAACGCAGCAACTGGGCAAACAAACCCAATCAAAATAGAATATTAGAAATTCATATAAAAAGAATATTTTGGGATAAATGCTTAGAGTTGGCAGTAGATACAGACATTAGCAAGTCTGAGGGAAGTGTAAAAAATGCTGATATTTTAGTGCAATGGGATCCAGAACGCACTCTTAGAGGAGCAAAACTAGGTATTCGTAGTATTCAGATTGGGATAAGCAGAAAAATGATAGAAGAATACAATGAAAATATCACTAAAATTGTGGATATTACAGAAAAGGTAAAGAAGATGTATAACCTCAATAGCCAAGGCAAGTTTGATAAATCAAACAAACTGCTTCCTAAAGTAAAAGAATATAGGACAGAGGTTTAAATCTGTCCTATTTTTGACTATTTAGACTTTTCTAAAAATTGATGAATAGCCGAAAAATCAAGTCTGCCCAATCCTTCTTTTTTTGCACTAGCGAAGAGTTCTTTTGTGAGGTTAGCTAAAAATAAAGGCTGATTTTGCTCGTAGGCTGTAAGCGTAGCTAAGTGTAAATCTTTGTGCATTAGCTCTAACGGAAACTGAACTTCATAATCGTTTTCTTTGATTTTTGGAGCTTTAAACTTTGTAAAAGGAGCAGTTACGGCAAGGTTGGGCAATGTATTTAATAAAAAATCCCTATCCAATCCCATAGATTCGCCTAGCAAAATACTTTCAGAGAACATCAGCATCGATTGCGCCAACATAATATTGACAATCATTTTGAAGGAAGAGCCTTTTCCGACGTCTCCTAAAGAAAGTATTTTCTGTCCCATCATCAAAAGATAAGGCTCTATATCTTTAATACTTCCCTTTTCAGCTCCTATGAAGAAGACCAATTCTTTGTTTTGAGCTTGTGGTTTTGAGCCTGCTACGGGTGCATCAATAAACTTTACACCTTGCTTTTTTGCCTCCTCAAAAGCTCTCTTGCTAAATGATGGATTTACAGTAGAGCAGTCTAACCAAATTGTATCTTTTTTCATAGCCGAAAGTCCACCATTTTCTCCAAAAAACACATTCTCAACAGCTTCTGGATTGGCAAGCATACTAAAGACAATATCAGCTTCTGATACAGCCTCATTTACAGAATCTGCTACTTTTGTACCTTGTTTAGCTAGTTTTTCTGTAGCTTCTTTGCTTCGGTTATAGACGGTAAGTTCGAAATCATGCTCTTTTTGGTTGTTAGCTAAATGGGTTGCCATTTCTGTTCCCATTATTCCCAGTCCTATAAATGTGATTTTCATTGTGGTTTAGTTTTTTGAGGTAAAATGTTCTTTACTTATTGGTGTCGCTATCACTAAAATACCAATAAGGGTATCGTCTGACACCTTCAAGAAGCCAAGTACGTTTATGTTTCATTTTCTACAAAACTACTTCAAAAGAAAGTGTTTAAAAATGAACTAGATAAATCAAAAATCTTGAACTAGATTAAGATTTTGCACACTAAAGTATATGCTACATTATTTTTATTTGCATTCATTTCCAAAAAAGCTAACCTAAGTCCTTCATAATTAACCATTCATTTATTCAGCCACCAAATAGAGAAATTAAGTACACTAGCAAAACTAACCCACAAAATATATGGGAACAGCAAAAAACTAGCAGGCTTATAAATTCTGTAAAAATGAATTGTTGTCAAAACCACAAAGCCAAGAAGCGTAATAATCTCTATAAAAGCTAAGAAAAGCATTTGATGTTTAAAGAAAATAAATGACCAAAAGAAATTTAGTATCAATTGTATAGCAAACAGACCTAGTGCAATCTGAACATTATTTTTTTTCATGTCAGAAAGCGAATATTTTCCATCTGATGTTCCCTTGTGCCAAACGAGTGCAGCAGCAAGTCCCATCAAAAAATATAATACCGTCCAAACAGGTGCAAAAAGCCAACTAGGAGGATTGAAAAAGGGCTTTTCGATAGTTCTGAACCAATCCGTAACTCCGTCAGAAGTTGCTACACCAGCAATAACTCCAACAATTTCACAAATAACAATCAGAACAACAGCTTTGATAATAAACGAGTTCTTATTTTGCATGTACTTAAAAAAATAAAGGTGAAAAAATAATTTTTGTCTCTTTTTAACAAATTAATAACATTTTGAACCTTCATTTGTTCTGTCCATATAAACAACTATTTTTTAAACTAACCCCCTATTTTTATGTCAACTTGGACAATAGACCCAATGCACTCTGAAATTCAGTTTAAAGCCAAACACATGGTAATTACAACTGTTACAGGCTCTTTTTTAGAGTTTTCTGGCAAACTAGAAAAAGAAAATGATGAGAAAGACAATTTTGAAGATGCTACTATTTCGTTTGAAGCAAAAGTAGATAGCATTGATACAGGTGTAGAACAGCGTGATGAACATTTGCGCTCCAAAGATTTTTTTGAAGCAGAAAAGTACCCTACCATTAAATTCAAATCTACAACCTTCAAGAAAAATGGTTCTGATTCTTCCTATAATTTAGAAGGTGATATGACTATTAAAGGTATTACAAAACCTATCCAACTCAAAGTAGAGTATGGGGGAACGGGAAAAGACTTATACGGACAAACTAAAGCAGGTTTTGAGCTTAGAGGTGAAGTAAAACGTCAAGATTTTGGGCTAGTTTGGGATGTAAAAACAGAAGAAGGTGCAGTTGTAGTTTCTGATGACATCAAACTCGTTGCAGAATTACAGCTTGGCAAGCAGGAATAAAAAGCTTTAGGGACAATGCGTGCATTGTCCCTACAAAAAATCCATACTTCTCATTCGCTAAACTTGGCTAGTTTTTGTCTGTTTTATTTGAATTCAATTTTTAGAGGTTTTTCTGATTTTATCCAGCCTGATACATTTCGATTCCCTCTCCACCAACCCCTTACTATTCTTTTTATGGATTCTTTTGAAAAAACCACAAAGTACCAATACATATCTTCTTCCTTCTTATAAAAAAGTAATTCTCCTTTTTGATCAGCTTTTATTGTAGCATAACTTCCTATTTTATATTCATTTTCATAATTATAATGTTCTTCAATTCCTGGAAACTTTGCACGACTTTTAACCAAAATACTATCACTAGCTATATAAAGTTCTGTACTATCTGTTGTTGTAATGTTACCTATAGGAATTCTTTCTTCAACCAAATCAAACCTATATGTATAACATAGTTGGTATTTTCTTCTAAGTGTTTGGTTTTCATACTCATAAACATTTTCACAGCGAAGAAAGTCTGCACAACATCCATGTTCAATTACCTTTATTAGAACGCAGTTATCACTTTTTTTGTTAATTTCCACGACTGTCCCATCCCAAGACTTCAGTAAATCAAACGTTCCCTCACTATTGATTTTCCAAATAGCACACATATATCCCTCACCTGGCATGTTATGTCCTTTCAACAAAAATATAAGATCTGTATCTTTATTATTATCTGAATCTACAAATTTCCAGTCTTGAAATAAGCCATTTACGACATGATAATTATCATAATCTTTCTTGTCTATTCTATATAAATAATTAGCAAAACCTCTGTAATCATTATCTGCTATTACTCCTACCTTTTCGCAATTTCTAAGAAGACTCTCCCTTTCCTTGACAGAAAGCTCTACTGTATCAACAGTAATGATAGGCTCTCTAAAAGCAGGATATTCCCTTACCAAATTTTGCCCAAAACTCTCAAATCCAATTCCTAAAAAAAGGAGAGAAAAAAATATCAAAACTTTGATTTTCATAGCCATTTTTAATTTATAAACATTTATTTCCTCACTCTAAAGAGTGAGCTACATTTTTCGTTCACTTACGTATCACAATCTCCACACGTCTGTTTTTGCTGCGTCCGTTTTCGGTGGTGTTGGTTTGGGCTGGACTTTGCTCGCCTTGTGGTGTGATGCTGATTTTTGCGCTTGAAATACCATTCTTTTCTAAGAAATTTTGAACAGATGCTAGTCTTTTTTGAGACAGAATTTGATTGTAGTTATTGCTACCTTTCGAATCGGTGTGTCCTGTCAAGATAATTTTTTGTGTGGGATTCTTAGAGCTATTTCTTTCAAAGGTTTTTATGAGCTTTTTCAAAACTTGAATCGCTTTCTCATCTAACTTATCCGAATCAAAAGCAAAATAGACGTTTTCTAGTTCGATTATATTTTCCTTGCAGTCGGTTATGGCTGTGTTTCCTAGTTCTAGCTTAGTATATTTTTTTATAATTGGAATTTCTACATTTTTCGTCTCAAAAGATGGTTCTTCATCAAAGCCTTTTGTAGTTTCTATGATTTGCTTGTATGATTTTTTAGTTTTTGGAGGATTCGGAATAAGAAGAACATACTCTCCTTTGTTGCGTGCATTGGTAAAGCTAACACTAATTTCTCTGTCATTTTCATCATACAAACTCACTTTTGCATCTATGGGTTCGCCATCACAACCTATTATATTTCCCTCTAAAAGCAAAACAGGCGAAGGCTTTATCTCTGGCGAGGCATTGATTAAATCTGCATAAAAAATATCGCCTTCCCTCACAAAATAAGCAGCCTCTCCAGAAGCCGTCAAGACAAAACCATAATCGTCTTTTTCTGTGTTGAAGGGCGCACCAATATTATAAATCTCTAAAGCATTGCCATTTTCATCTAAAACAGCCTTGAAAATATCTAGCCCACCAAAACCACCATAGCCATTAGAAGCAAAGTAAATCGTTTTGTTATCAGCAGCTAAAAACACCGAACGCTCATCTTTTGGCGTAGAAATTGGCATTTGCTCACACAAAGACCATTTTCCAGTAGAGTCTTTTTTGCTCCAATACAAATCCATATCACCATTATAATTTGCTCCAGCAGCCACAATAAAACAGTTCATATCCGAAGAAACGCTCATTCCATCAGTTGCATATCCTCCATATTTTGAAAATTCTCTTCTAAAAAATTGGTTTATTCCTTCTCCCAATCCTCTCATTCCTGTCCACGTATTGCCCTTTGCTTTAGCTTGATAATAAGGACCTCCTTCGGCTACCCAGTTTCGTCTCCACGACTGAAAAACTACTTGCTGTCCGTCTTGGGTTACAAAAGGCTCATCTTCCCCCGAAGAACTATTGATGCCTTTTAAATTTTTAGCTTCCGTCCAGTTGCCGTTGTGGTCTTTTTTTGAAAAATAAATATCTCCATCGTAGCGCACTTGATTTTTATACATTCCAGAACGCACCGACCACGCTTCCCCTCCTCGGCTACTCATAAAAAATAAATATTTTCCATCTGGTGTAACAGAAAGATTCGTTTCTCTGCCTTTTGAGTTCAAGACATTTATCGCTTCAATTTGTGCAGAATCTGGATGTTGCAAAATACGTGGAAGCAAATTAGCATCTTGAGCAGAAATAGCACTAACTTTGAATATCAAAATTATTAATAATACAGAATAAACAACTGGTTGTGAATTTTTTATAATTTTCATCTGAGGAGAAGATAGGAACAAATCAAATAGTCGATAAGAGAACGGAAACAAGGTAGGAATATTTTGTAGTTTTAATGAGATTATTGTCGGTGGCAAGAATATGATAAAACTCTCTTGTAATATGATAATAAAATTTTGAATTTATGACATTTCGTTGTGCTACAATAGGGTAAACGCACGAAACTTTTTATACTAGCTCACTTAGCTTTAAATAAACTTTACTTGTCAGAGTAATCTAAATAATCAAAGTAAAAAAGACCTTCTATTTGATTTAAATGGCTATACTTTTTTTTCGTGCGTTTACCCTAGTGCTACAACTCTATTCCAATTTATCTATGCTCTTCTACAAACATCAGGTTGCTCTGCAACTGGTATCTTGAAAAAATACTTTCATCAAATAAGTAGTCTAAAAATGTTGCAGCGCAACACAATATTTGTAGAAATGAGTCATTACAAGTATTTTGAAAGTTGCAGCGCAACGAAATATAAAAAAGCAGGTAGTTATCTTTTTTATAAAAACCATTTACCAATTTGTCAAAAATGCCCATTTACACAGACCAGTTAGACAGAAAAATAGAAATTAAAGAAATACCAAAACGCATTGTTTCGCTCGTTCCTTCACAGACAGAGCTTCTTTTTGATTTAGGAGTAGAAGAAAACATTGTAGGAATTACGAAATACTGTATTCACCCAAGAGAAAAAGTAAAAAAAGTAACCAAGATAGGAGGAACAAAAGATTTTGATGTTGAGAAAATAGCTAATCTAAAGCCAGATTTGATTATTGCCAACAAAGAAGAAAACTACAAGGAAGGCATTGAAGCATTGGAAAAACAGTTTCCTGTTTGGATAAGTGATGTAGATGATTTGAATTCTACTCTTGAAATGATTTCAGATGTTTCAGAAATAGTAGGCAAACAAGAAGAAGGCAAAGAACTGACAGACAAACTAATTTTAAATTTTAACGCCTTAGAAAATTCAACTAAAAATAGCTACACAACTCTGTATTTTATTTGGAAAGAACCTTATATGAGCATAGGACAAGATACTTTTATCAATGATATTTTGAAGCGTACAAATTTAGAAAATGTAATTACAGAAAATCGCTATCCAACTCTTACTCTTGATGAGATTAAAAATCTCAACCCTCAAATTGTATTGCTTTCTTCCGAACCTTATCCTTTCAAGGAGAAAGATATAAAAGAGTTTGCTCAAGTTTTACCGAATGCTTATATTAGAGTAGTCGATGGAGAGCTTTTTTCGTGGTACGGAAGCAGACTAAAGCATACAGTTTCTTATCTTAAAGAGCTTCAAAAAGACATAAAATTGCACTTTAACAAGTTAAAATTAAATTAAAAAGATACATTTATTACATTTTTTCTCTAAAATCGGATTGTTGGCGTGGTTTGTGTTTTTATTGAGATATAACAATTAAGAAATTTGATTCTACTTACTTACTTTATATTTTCAGATTTTAGAAATTTTACTATTCTTACCCTAAAACCTTCCTTCACTCTATGAAAAATTTAGTAACAAATTCTACAATAAGATTAGCTCAAAAAATGGTATTAGCTTTTGCTTTTGTATTTTTTATTGGAAACAGCTATGCAACAACTTCTTTTCATCAGTATTACAACGATATTTTCACTAACCTAAACAGTGACCTAAACGATATAAACACAAAAAACCCTCGTGGTTATCTGACAAGAAAAGGCGTAAAGTATAAGTGGGAACTAGAACGCTCGGCACGTCCAGGACAATATACCTATTTTGTACACAGAGAAAAAGGAGGAAAATCTAATCTTGTCTATAATACGACAATGGTAGCTATAGATAATAGAAGCACTACTGGAGATTATGTTATCAAGATATTTTATTCTGTAAACAAAGGCTATAAGTGGGATTTGGATAGAAAAACGATGTTAAGAATTACCTATAAAAAAGATGGTTCAGTAGATTATCAAGCAACAGGACAAATGGCTAAATTTGAAGACAACAATCACGGACTATCAGCAGCACAGTTCAAAGAAAAAACAGCTCTGAATCCTAATTTTTCAGATACATTTGTACGCCATGCAGCAGCTTCTATTGCGTATGCTATATATAAGTATCCAAAAATGATGAGGTTATAAGAAAAACACGTCTGACTTACTTATTTACTCAAAAGCGACTTCTTTATTACGAAGAAAGTCGCTTTTTTTGTATTTGAAATATTAATTCCTATCTTTTCAAGTATTAATTCACAACAAAATCTTATTAAAACAAAAATCATGAAATTAGCCATCTTATCGGCAAACAAACACCTTTATTCTACACAAAGACTTGTTGAAGCAGGAGAAAAAAAAGGACACGAAATGGTTATTATAGACCATACAAAATGTGATTTGGTCATTCAAAAAAAGAAGCCTAGCATAATTTATAAAGGAGAAGAAATAACAGGCGTAGATGGAGTTATTCCAAGAATTGGAGCTTCTGTAACTTTCTTTGGAACAGCAGTAGTGCGTCAGTTTGAGATGATGAAAGTTTTTACAGCCATCGAATCGCAGGCTTTAGTTCGCTCAAGAGACAAGCTAAGAAGTTTGCAGATTTTGGCTCGTGCAGGTCTGGATTTGCCTAAAACAGTTTTTAGTAATTATTCAAAAGACGTAAGCAGTGTGGTAGATAAAGCTGGAGGTGCGCCACTGGTTATCAAACTTTTGGAAGGAACACAAGGACTAGGCGTAGTTTTGGCAGATAATCGAAACACAGCCGAATCTATGCTTGAAGCCTTCAACGGACTTAAAGCTCGTGTAATTGCACAAGAATTTATCAAAGAGGCAGGAGGTGCAGATATTCGTGTGTTTGTAGTAGGAGGAATGGTAGTAGGAGCAATGAAAAGACAAGGAAAAGAAGGTGAGTTTCGTTCTAACCTTCACAGAGGAGGAAGCGCAAATATCATAGAACTGACAGACCAAGAAGAAAATGCAGCCTTGAAAGCAGCTAGAGTTTTGGGCTTAGGAATTGCTGGTGTGGATATGTTGCAATCGGCTAGAGGACCTTTGATTTTGGAAGTCAATTCTTCCCCAGGGTTGGAAGGCATAGAAAAAGCCACAGGCAGAGATATTGCCAACGATATTATAAAATATATGGAAAGAAATGTAGACTAATTGAATGAAAAGTTTACAATGAACACCTGAAAGTCAGTGCAGCTAATTAAAAATTAGCTTATCAATTTTTGGTCGGGTTGAGGTACACCTCAACCTATTTTATTTTAATAGAATTAGCAAAAAATAAATTATAATGTATTTATTATCTTGGCTTTCAGCTTAAAAATCCTATCAATCATTTACCAATCAAACCATACAGTATTTAAAAACTTTTCTCTATAAAATACCGTTTTGTTAAAAAAGTAAAACGAATTTCCATTTTTTCAACTAAAACAGTTCTCCATGAAAACGCTTCTTGTTCTTTTTATTGCTTCGATTTCTTCCATTGCAGCCTACGGAATTATAAAAGTCAGTCAATCTCATAAGCAAACTTATAATGCTTGGATTACTCATGTAGAAGAATATGCAGGAAATAAGATTGACACGATTCGTCCCAATCCAGACGATATAGATAGCTATCGTTATGTGAGCAGAAGTATAGAATGGAAAACGTTTTTAGCCATGGCAGATACATTTAATTTACCCAAAACTACACAGCGTTTTAGGTATTTGACAGACGATGACGTTTTCAAAATTCGTGAGCAGTTTTGGTACATGTCTGGAGCAAACAATATAGAAGATTTGGCTATCGCAGCTTTTTTTGCAGAAATGTATTATGCTGCCCCAGCATCTATAAAATACATCCAGCAAAGGTTGAAAGCAGATGGATTTAGAGGATTGAATGTTACAGGAAAACTCAATCAGCAGACTATTAATGCTATTGAATCGCAGCCTAAAAAACAAATGTGGGATTGGCTTTTAAAACAGCGTAAAAACTATATTTATAATAAAACAGCCTCTCCACAGATGCAGAAATACAGAAAAGGATTATTGAAAAGAGCCAATGATTTCCATAAAAAATTTGAATCTTTTTTAGGAGAAGACAGCACAACTAAGGAAATGGATAGTTATGAAGATACAAAAGTTCCTATTGAAAACTTAGAAAAAGATTCTACCCAAAATAGTACATCAGAAACCCAAAGTACTTCTCAAAATACAGATAATTCAGAAGCTGATGTAAAAATTATTGTGAGCTCTGTCCCTCTACAAAGTCCAAGAACTGGGGACACTACTAGACGGAAAGAAAACGTTGCATCTGTAATAAAGGGTGATACAATAAAAACAATAAGCGACACAAAAGAAAATGGCGTTCGTATCGTTGTCAAATCTGAAAACGAACAGTAGCAATTATTGTAGGTCAAAAGCGAGCTTTTGACAAAAGTTTATTTTCAAACTGATAGATTTTATGTATTTTGGAGTGGAAATAAGAAGAATATAGGAAAATATCATTTTTTCTATATTTTTTTTAACGCACAATGAATAGTAACTTTGTGTTGTAGTGTACTATCTAAAACTCCTTTCTACATCTCTGAATCTATGCAAAAATATATTTACCCTCTTTTAGTATCTGTTTTTTTATTTGCTGGAATATTCTTTTCTTCTTGTAATAACACAAAAGAAGAAGCTCTCAATGAATCTAGGGAAATCATAAAAGAACAAGATTACGAAATCGAAACGATGAAGCGCCGTATCGATACGCTAGAACAAACCATCCGTGCATTGGCAAAAAACAGAGAATCTTCTGACCAAGAGGCAAATGAGTTGAAACTAAAAGCACAAGAACTCCAAAAAGCTATCAAAAGCTACCAAGGAGCATTATCAAAAAAAGAAAAAGAATTTAAAGAATATCGTTATCTAGCATTGGAAGATAAACGTGTTGCTGAAATCAGAGAAGAAAAGCGCAAACTTCGTGAAGACAATGAGTTTATTGTCAATAAAATCAAACAACTCAAGCAGATGCAAGAAGTCAATGATGTTATGGACGGACTAACTGACATTATTGATAAAATCCCTCCTTTCAATAAATTTGATTGTTATTATAGAGATAAAAAAGACTTAGAAGCTAGTCGTAAAAAAGACAACGGTTATAGCCCTAAACTGCTTTTAGTAGAAGAAGATGGAACATATCCACAGGCAGATATTGGGCAAGTTATCATCGATTTGGATTTAAACTTCTTTAAGCTAGACGGCAACCCTAACCAAGCTACCCTAACACTCTGTTTGTTTGAAGAAGGAAGTCAAGCTCCTGTTTTTTGTCAAGATGAAGTATTCGACACAGAGTATAAACGTGTAGAATGGAAACAAGCAGCTTCTACCTTTGGAGCAAAAAAATACTATTTCCAAGTGCGTCATGGAGACAGAATTTTGAGTAATAAATACAATTTTTCTATAAAGAATTGATATTTCTATACTTTCTATTGCTCTAAGACATAATAAAAACACTGTCTAAAATACAGATTAATAACTAAAATACGTTATTCTAGTACAAAATATACCTATTCTGAATAACTAATTTTCCTCTTTGTGATGAATATCCAAATTTTCTCTTCACATACCTTTTTTAAGGCTGTTTTACTATTTGTTTTATGTTTTGTTTTTGTATATGCTAGTGTTGCTCAAACAACTCCTGCTTGGCATTTTGACACCTACAATACTAAAAACTCTACTATTCCACACAACTTTATCAATGATTTAGCTTTTGATGCAACAGATGGTTCGCTTTGGATAGCTACTGGAGGAGGGTTGGTACATTGGTCTAAAAAAGATTCTACCCTCTACACACCAAAAAATTCAGAACTTCAAGATTATGGTATAAAATGTATTACAATTGGGCAAGATGGTGATAAATATATTGGAACATATGGAGCAGGAGTGTATAAAATAGATACAGAGGGTAATTTTTCTCATTTGAAAGTTCCTTCACAGTCAAATAAAAATGCTGTTCTTTGTATTACAGAAGACCAAAACAAAACTATTTGGGTAGGCACAGAAGAAGAAGGACTTTTTCGCATCGATTCTAAATTCAAGTTACTTATCAGTGTAGAAAGAATAGCTTTTACACGTGTTTTTAATATTCTTGTAGATAAAGATAATACGAAATGGATAGCCACAGAACGTGGACTTTATACACTAGATAACGAGAGTCGTCTTAAAATATATCCTTCTTTAAGAAATCAACCTATCAATTCTATTGTCTTCTCGCCAAAAAATGAACTCCTTATCAGTTCAACATTAGAAAGCACTGCACAGTTTTTCATAGATGGTAAAAAACAAAAATCCTCAAAAAATGTGCATTATCAGTTCCGAACAATGCTACCAGTCGCAGAAAAAAATCAAACGCTTTGGGCTGCTTCACTAAGTGGTTTGTCACTATTAGACAATGAGAGCGAGTGGACTGTTTTTAGTCCTCAAAACTCTGCTTTTCCCTCTAGTATGGTAAGTACACTAGCACAAGACCCAAAAGACAAAACAATATGGGCTGGAACTTTTGGACAAGGATTAGTTAAAATCTCTCAACTCAAAAACCTACCCGAAGGAGAATTTAGACTAGGAACAACCTCTATCAAAAAGGGAGAAATAGTGCGTTTGCATATTGGTTTTGAAAGAGCCACAGCTATTTTTAGCGACACTACAGGAATTTCTGAACTGGTAGAATTTATGCAAGAAAATCAAAATATAAGAATCGAACTAGCAGGACACACCGACACAGCAGGAGATGCCTCCCTAAACTACAAACTCTCACAAGAAAGAGCTGATGCCGTAAAACTCTATTTGATGAGAAACAACATAGAAGCCAGCCGAATAGAAACTAAAGCATACGGAGGAACACGTCCTATTTCGAATAATAATAGTGAGGCTTCAAGGCAAAAAAATAGAAGAGTAGAAATGAAGATTATTGAATAAGGAACTATCCCCACAGAGAATGCAATACTCCACCAAAACCATCTGGAAAAAACATTCCAAACTCTTTTTCTTCATTTTTATCTAAAAAAACGACTTTGATAGGAATATAAAAAATAGAGAGTTTAGACTTTTCTGATTCTGTAAACTTTTCTAATAAAGGACGTAACTTAACAGCATCTTTTTCTGTGGTTAGCCAAACTGTCTTTGAGTTTTTTAAAAAGCCTATATCCTTTGCAGAATAATCGTGATGGTCTGGAAAGTTTTTTTCAGATTCCAATTGACCAAATTTCTGCTCTACATATTCTTGGAAAGGTTTGTAGTTAGCTATTCCTGTCAAAATTCCATAAGAGTAAGTTGTATCATCTTCTAAGTCCAACAGTTCATTTTCATTTAAAACAGAAACAGGAGTATCATACTCAAAGCCAGTAAAAAAAATAGGAGCTTTTGTGTATTTTCTAATTTTTTTTCGAATTATCCTCTTTTCTCCTTCTGCTAAATTCAATGGCGACTTACTTATAAAAACAGCATGTGCACGTTTTGCACCTCTTCGGCTTTCTCTAATTCTACCCATCGGCAACAAAAAATCTTCATAAAATGGACGATTATAGTCTGAAAGTAGAATAGAAAAATAAGGTCGTATAGCTCGGTGCTGAAAGGCATCATCTAGCAAAATAGTCTTTGTATTTGGAAATAACTCAAGAATTTTTTGTACTCCCAAAGCACGTTTTTCACACACTACAACATTTACTTTACTATTGTCTTTTGCAAATTTTTGATAAAACTGCATTGGTTCGTCTCCTATTTCAGAAGCTGTTGTGGTTTCATTTGCCAATACAAAACCTTTTGTTTTTCGTCCATAGCCTCTTGAGAGAGTTGCTAGTTGGTAGTCTTTTTCATCTTTGTATTTCTGTAGAAAATATCGAATCAAATACTCTGTATGTGGTGTTTTTCCTGTTCCTCCTACAGTAATATTACCCACTGAAACTACCATAACAGACGAGTGAAAAACTTTGAACCATTCTTTATCATAAAAATAGTTTCTTAGGCGAGTTATGGCATCATATAGAATAGCGAAAGGAAAAAGAAGGTATTTCAAAGTTGCTTTGTTTTACGCATTGGTTATTGTACTTTTAGAAAAGACAAAATTAAACAAAACAGGCAGATACAAACCTGTGAGCAATAAAAAAAGAAAATTAAATATTATCTCATTATGATAAAACATTATCTACTTTTATCTGTGTTTTTACTGTTTTCTTGTACTGCTTCTCCTCAAAAAAATGAGTCCTTTGCTACTGACACAACTAACAATACAGAGCAAACAAGTAGTGTAACAGAATTAGTTACTTGGGAAGAAAAACAGTTTTTTTTAAGAGACTCTATCCTTAAAGCAAAACCAAATGAGATATTGAAGTCAGATTTTTTTCAAGAGTTTTATATCAGAGATATTGTAGAACAAGAAGGAAATTCTATCACATTTAATTTACCTTTTAACCTACATGCTTTTGATTGTGGTGCGCCAGACTGTTATACTACAACTTTAAGTTTTGCTATTCCAATTGAAAAAGTATCTGATTTTCCTAAGACAATTACTTGTCAGTTTTATGAAGAAGGATGTATTACCGAAAAGCCAACAAGCAAAAACATTGAATTTGTGCTTATAGAAAACTCCAAAACATATATAAATTACTATTCAGATAAAGAAAACTCAAATTTAGTTTTGATAGGAGACAAACAGAACTCAGCTATCTACTATTTCACAGACGTAAAAGCGAATACCATAAAAGTAAATCTAATAGATAAAATTTTGGAAGAATACGATGAAGAAAACCCAAATGCTATTATTCCTTATAGAATTTGGAGAATGGAAACAAATGAGTATGAAAACTTTTTATAAAAAGCTCACTCATTGAATGCTAAATGTTTCAATGAGTGAGAATAAGCAATTATTATTCTTTAATAACTTTCATAACAGAAGAAGACCTTTCTCCTACAATACGTAGTAAGTACATTCCATTAGGGTACTTTATCATACTAAATGGAATACTTTTTTCATCAGTAGTAGTTATGGTTTTGTGTTCTAATACTTCACCAATCGTATTTACCAATGTAATTTCTACTTTTGTATCTCTAACAAACTCTTTACTTCCTAAGTAAAGAGTAAACTCATTACTCGTCGGATTTGGATAGATAGTATTGACTTGCTCACTAAAATCACTATCAGAGAGTTTGGCAGAAACCACTTTAGTAAAATTAAAGTTTCCATTCAAATCAATTTGTTTGAGCTTGTAGTAATATGTAATATTGGGTTGGACTTCTATATCCAAGAAATTATAATCTTGTCTTATTTGAGAAGTTCCTTTTCCTTCTACGAAGCCAATCTTGGTAAACTCTTCATCTTCGGCTGCTCTATACACTTCAAAACCATAATTATCTCTTTCTTGAAGAGTTGCCCACTTTACTAAAATAGCGTTTTCATCTGGCTGAGCATCTATAAATAATAGTTCAATAGGAAGTATAGTAATGTCCTGCGATTGTGCCGTGGCAAATGAACCCATATTTCCTGTAAAACCAGATCTTGCAGTAAGTTGTGGGTTATTTGCTATACAAAACCCTGTAGGAATTGTCCAAGGAGGTGTAACTTGTTGCATAACAGTAGTAGATGCTCCTGTATAATTGCCATAATCTCGGTTATACAAATACATTTGATATTCTGCATTTACAGGAATAGGATTATTGGTTGCATCAAATGAGTCGAAATTCCAAAAACCATTATCCAAAGCAGCATCTGTATCAAAGTCTGCTCCACAAATATTTGTTTGTCCAGTAACAGGACTAGGAACAGTTGTATATTGTTGAAAACCTGCTGTTACGTTGTTTGCTGAACTCGGCTGATTAAAATTCGCATCTGCTCTTTGATAAGTAAAAGTAGGATCTGGACATTGAATAGTACGTGATTGAAGAGTGCGAGTAGTACTGCCATTGAGGTTTCCATCTTCAAAATTATAATAGGCTCTAAGATTAGTCGCTTGTGGACACTGTAATGCATTGGCAGCACAACCTTGATTAAAAGACGCTTGTATTTGTGCCTCTGTACGAGTTTCAGACCATACTTTTAGCTCATCTACTTCACCTCTCATAGAAATAGTACTGTTACCACTCCAACGCCCTACATATCCGTTTGATAAGACAGTATTTAGAGGAGCAGGTAAGTCATAAGTACGAATCCGAATCCCATCATAATAGAATGTTACCTGCTGAGCAATATCGTTATAAGTTAGGGCATAGTGATGCCAGTTATTCAGACTATTAGGAAGGTTGATGAGTTGCAAATCAAATCCATTATTTAGACGAATAAACCAAGAATTATTAGTTGTACCTGTTACTAAGGCAAAATCTTGTGAGTTCCCAGTTCCTGTGCTATTTCCAAACTGAAACAACCCTGCACCATTAAAATTAGTTACTCTTGCCCATATTTCTACTGTACGAGAGTTGTTTCCTGAAATGCCAACATTACCTGTATTTGTGCCAAAATCTACATATTCATCATCACCTGTAATAGCCAAAACACCATTGGGGTTTGGATCACAAGTCAAACTACCATACGTTGCTGTTTGCCAATCTCCATTTTCAAACCCTGGCATAGCTCCATCTTTATTAGACTCTGGTAAAATGGTAGAAGGGTTTTGTAAAACTAACCCAACAGGAAAAGAGTAATATCCAGTAGCATTTTTTGCTCGGTTGAGTTTTCCTGCTACGAAATAATCAGTTGCAGCTGTCGTAGCTGATGAAGTAGTATTAAATCCTGTAATAGCATTTGGATCAGGGTTGTTAATCACAACAGAACGAGAATTATCTACTCCTGCCATAGTCGGATAATCTTCTGGTACGATATAGCCTTGGACAAAGCTAAGAGAGCCTGTACTACTTACTTCCAAGTCTTGGTCACTAGAAGAAAGTATTGTAACTCCAGCTACATTATTGAATGTTGAAGTTCCAATAGTATTTGCAATTACTAAATCTTCGAATTCACCAGTTCCTGTACTTGCCTTTGAATAATTCTGTCTTCCTGTTCCAACAAAACTAAATGTAGAGCCTGTTTGCATATTTAAACTGCCATCATGAATCATATTTCCACAAACATTAACTTGTCCTCCTGTAGCCACATTCAGATTACCTCCATCTAAAAGCGTCAGATTACGGACATTCAAAACATCTGTTCCTGTTACGTTCAAAGCAGAACTTGCAATAGGTGTGGGAGGAATAATTATATCTACACTACAATCTGGAACACCTGCTGCTCCACACGGCTTACTCCAATTTAGATCATTATTTACTCCTCCAGGAAAACTTCCATCCCATACATATTCATTTGTACCTACACATATTTCATCACTAAGAACACAATCACCTACAGTGGCTTCTACTCTTATCGTTTGTCTGCGCTGAATATTAGTAACTGTATAACTATTACTAGTTCCGTTTTGTACTTCAACTCCATCACTGAGCCATCTAAAATTGGTTGCTTGTATATCTGCTGTAACTGTCGTATTCGTACCATAGTTTATATTTACATCACTACCCAAATCTAAGGTTCGAAAATCGGAAAAATACCCATAACGAGTTCCAGTTGATGCTCCACCATTTACAAAACCTAGGTGAAATAACCCTGCTTCATCTGTTCCAGCTGTTATAGTGTTACTCTCTACAGTTACTACTGCTCCTGCTGGTACTTGAGTTGTATTAAAGGTGTACTGTGTTCCGTAATAGTCACTTGCTCCTATCTGTGTAAAAGTAGCTGGAAAAGCAGGTCCTCCTAATGCTGCAGGTTGAAATAATATAGTACCATTTACTCTTACTGTGAAATTATTTGTAAAATCAAAATTACCTCCTACTGGTCTTCCTCTTGTCATTAAATTTATAGTGAAGTTTTCAGTTGTAGAGCGTGTAATACGTGTTGTTAGAGAGCCTGTACATTCTACAGGTGGAAGAATAGCAAAACCAGTCTCACAACCATAGCCAGCATAATGACCTACATAAGCAGGCAGTGTAGTTTCTATAAAAATCCTCTGACCAGCTGTGGAAAGTGTATGCGTATAAGTTTGTCCTGCATTAATAGTAGTTACTAATGTTCCATTTACACGAACTTGTGTGCCATTTTGAGTAGCTGTAACAACAGCAAGTTCTGGATTTCCTGCAGGAGTTCCTGAACCTACACCCAACCGTCCTCTCAACACCACATATTCTGTTCCTATAACATCTACAGGAACGAGTTGATCGCCTGCCAAATCGTTACACCCTCCCTGTCCAGAAAAGATAGAGTCACTAAACTTAGTAACAGCAACTGGTCTATTAGCTTGAATACGAGAGCCAGAAGGCAAACCTCCTGCTGCTGGTTCTACTACCGAGCCCACATAAGTTTCTCCTCTATTAAGGGTAAAAGAAAAAGGTACATTTGCAGCCTGCCCTCCCTCCAAAGCTCTTGTTGGAGTAACTGTAACTAAAGTATTATCTTCTGTTGCGACTATTACAAAGCCACTTCTCCCATCAATGGGATTTCTGTTTGCATGACTCCAAGTATTTTGAAATGGAACATAAAAATCTAGTCCTAACCCATTAGCTCCTTTTAAAGCAAAAATATCAGGATTGATTCCAGAATTAACTTCGTAGTAAGCCGTAATCTTTGCAGTTGATTCTACCAACAACCCTGTAGTACTTACTTGAGGAGTAGCTGGAGTAGGTGTATCATAAGGGGTTTCTATTAATGCTTTGCTAGGTTCTATATCAATGAATTGAGATGTATTTGCAGCTACATTTACAATATAAGTTGGAAATGCTAGATTAGATGGCTGTGTAACAGTAACCGTAGCAGGGTCATCAAATGCTGAGACTACAATACGAATCGGACCATCACTATGAGAAGAGGTAACATCAGGCGCAGCAAACCAAAATTGTGTATCAGATTGTGCTTGTAAATTTTTTATAGATAGGCATAGTAAAAGTAAAAAAAATAGCCTACCCAATTTGTGATTTTGAAAAATTTGTTTCATGGTATTGTTATATTTTATAAGCTATAAAGAACAAAGGGAATTAACTTATATATACAACAATTTTACTGCCTATTTAGTCTTTTTTAGCTAATAAAAAACGCCCTTCATCTAACAGTTGTAACTTATCCATTCATTTCACAACAATTATATCTAAAAAAAACAACTTAATAAAATATAATTTTATTACATGGTTATTTTACACATTAATCATCTATAAGCACTCCATTTTTTCTGTTTGATTTCGATATTTCAAAACCAATTCAAAATCCTGTAATAACTCTGAAAGATCTGAACATTCAACTTCTTTATTTGCTACGGTAGCAGAGGTTGGATTATTTTTCATAGAGGAACGAATCGTAAATTTTTTCTCTAAGCATTGTATGAGTTTTCCATCAATGATATAAAAGCGATTTTCTGTAATGTCATCTCGTGTCGCATTTTCGACTTTAGCATCAACATCAAAGTTCCAACTGCTTGTCTCTTTATAGATAAAAAATGGCTTTGCATCTTTCAAAAAATATTCTTTGCTTATGCCTCCGTGGTCGTAACCACTAAAATATTTGATAACACGAAGGCTTCCATTTTCAGAAAAATAAGAAACCTCTCCACCTACTCCTCCCTCCTCATAACATTCATATTGGAAGGAAATAGAATCTAGTTTTTTATTAGCTATTTTTGACACAATACTTTTGTATTCCTCTCTGATGTCTTCTATAGTTTTCAGTTCTTTTGTTTCTTGTACTTTATTGGTACTTTCAGAGGATATTTCTGTATTTTTTTCATCTTCAGATGAGGTAGAGATTTGTTCGCCTTCAGAAGATTGAGAGGTATTAGTTTCTGAAGTTTGATTGCAAGAAATGAACAAAAAGATAAGCAACAAATAAGATAGCTGTTTCATAATTCAGAAGTTAGTTGTATTGAGTTTTTGTAATGATTAGAATAAATATAATATTATTTTTTTTATGTGTGATTATTTGAACCACATTTAATTTCACAGTTTTTTTTCAAAACATCTGCTATTTTCCACTCCAATGTACTGTCCATAATTTGGAATTATGTCATATCCATTTTTTTTATAGAGTGCTATTGCTTCGGGTTGTTTTGTGCCTGTTTCTAAGACACATTTTTTATAAGATAGTTCTTTTGCCCATTTTTCTAGCTCTAAAAGAACTTTTGAAGCAATACCTTTTCCACGACTTTTAGGCAACGTGTACATTCTTTTGACTTCCATAGTATCACTATCGAATGGTTTGATTGCTCCACAGCCTAATGGAATATCATTTTCGTATAGTACAACGACGTGTTTTATTGAATCAATTTTATTAAACTGTGCATAAAAAGAATGTTCTGCGCCATCTCTTTTTGCCAAATCAGCATCAAGAAGTTTAACCAAATTAATAAAATCTTGATGTTCAGAATTCGTTCGTATTGCTTTCATACAAGGTTTAAAACAATTTTTTTTAAAAACATCGCTAATTTAAGCTAAAATTCTTTCTATCAAAGGTATAAAAACGAAAAAGGTCATAAATTAAACATTCATGACCTTTTAATTTTCTCTAATAAAGACAAAAAGCATTAATCAATGACTGTAACTAAGTCTTCTTTAGATTTTCTTACTTTTTTCAGATTTACAAGCCAATCTTCTTCTGCTTTTCTATAACCTACTGGAAGAAGTACACAACTTCTAAGTCCTTTGTCTCTAAGTCCTAAGATTTCATCTACTTTATTTGGGTCAAAGCCTTCCATTGGTGTACAATCTACTCCTTCAAAAGCACAAGCTGTTAAGGCTTCTGTAAAGGCGATGTATGCTTGACGTGCTGCGTGTTGGAAGTTTTCTTCTGCATCTCTTTTAGGATAAGAACCTAAAAGCATCTGACGATAATTTTCCCAACCTTCATTTTTAAAACCACGCACTTCATTGACCAAATCAAACATTTTATTGATTCTGTCTTCTGTGTAAGTGTCCCACGCTGCAAAAACAAATAAATGAGAGCAGTCTGCCACAACAGATTGATTCCAAGCCACAGCCTTAATTTTTTCTTTGACTTCTTGATTAGTAACTACAATTACTTCGAAAGGCTGTAAGCCACTTGATGTAGGCGCAAGAGAAATGGCTTCAATAATATTATCGATTTTTTCTTGTGGTACTTTTTTACCATTCATTGCTTTTGTAGCGTATCGCCACTTGAGTTTTTCTAATAATTCCATTTTTGATATTTAAAAATATTGGACAATAGTTTATTTTTCTTCTTTTGATAAGACATCAATCCACTCATTCAAGATATTTTTCAAATTCATAACATCTTCTACTTGAATATTTTGTGTTACCAAAACGCTTGCTAGTTCATTAGGAATACAAGCAGCTTTAGTTTTGAGGTCTTTTCCTCTTTGTGTTAGCTTTATAATGACACTACGCTCATCTTCTTTAGAACGATTGCGCTCAATGAGTTCTAATTTTTCCATTCGCTTGAGCATTGGAGAGAGTGTATTGGTATTAAGCAATAGTTTTTCTGTAATCTGATTGACAGTAAGATTATCATTTTCCCAAAGCACTAGCAAGACTAAATATTGAGGATAGGTAATTTCCATCTTGTCTAAAAAAGGCTTGTAGGCTTTCGTGATAAGACGAGAAACCGAATACAAAGGAAAACAAATCTGATTACTAAGTTTTAATTGAGAATCTTCCATAGATTTAGTTGTTTTTTTCTGTTTTCTTTCCTGCCCTCCAGCTTTGCCATGCTCCACTAGACCACAACGCCCAAGCTATCAAGACAGGTTGAAAGAAAAGACGAATGAGCCTAGCTCTATCAGAGTTTAATGCTCCAAATGCATCTCTACCTTCCAAATACTGCGAAACATTCCCAGGGAAAATCAGAATAAAAAATATAGCTAACGCCCAACCAAACTCTGTTCGTTTAGATTTCCAAAAAGCCAGTCCAAGAGCTAATGTCATTTCTACAATTCCAGATAGAATAACGACCATATCTTTACTAAAAAATGGAATCCAGTCAGGAACTTGTGCTTGAAAATCTATTCTATTAAAAGTCAAATGGCTAAAACCTGCATAGAACATAAATAAAGCTAACAAGATTCTAAATACGTTTTGTAATGTTGATGTTTTCATTTTATGATTTTTTAAATCAAACACGATTTTATTTAAAGCGATTAAATCGCTTGCGATACAAATGTATGAATTTTTATTTAGATTCTCATTATTTTTTCTGAGAATGCAACCTTTTCTACTATTTATAGGCTCTTACAGTAGAAATGCAATCATTATTCAAACTAAAACAACAAAAAACATGAAAATCTACTTATTTCTATTATCGTCTTTTTTACTATTTATAGCCTTGTCTTCATGTAAAAAAGAAATGCAAGGTGAGGTACTACCTTACACTTTAACAGAAAACAATGGAATAGTAGGTAAGTGGTTATGTACAGAATCTTTCGATACTTACGACAGATATTGGCAAGAAGCTAATTTAAAATATACTACACAATTAGAGTTTTCTAAAAATGGAGAATATTTAGAAAAAGGATTTCAAGACAATATGATTTATTGTGAAGGAGAGTATGAGGTAACAGATATAGATTCTGTATGGATAAATTCTAGTTGTTACACAAGTGGTTATAAGCAAGCTATTGATGAACTCACACCAACAACTTTGATTACAGTACAGGGTGGAATACATGGTCCTGTATATATAAAATATAAGGCAATAAAATAAGTTGTCCTTTTTTAGGGGTAGTTCTGCAAACTTTTGTAATGCCTTAGGGCTGCCTCTTTAGCACTTCAATCTGTGAGATAACCTGTTTTACTTTTACCTCTAGCTCCTCCTCTCCATCAAGTTTTAAAACAGGACAATTCAACTTCATTATCCACTCATTATGTATTTTGAGTGAACGTCCATTAAAATTAGGGTCGTCGTATTTGCTTGCCCATTCTATGAAAGCCTTTGATTTTTCTTGTAGTTTCTTGTCTGTAAGAAGTTCATTGCCATATCTTTCTAACTCTCTTACCTTCAAACGCTCCATTCTTACCTCATTTTTCAAATAAATAAAAACGGCTAAATCAAAAGCTATTGTCCATTCCTTTCCCCAACTCACAAGCGAACCACTAACTACAACATTTTCATACTTCTCAATATCCGTTTTGAGGGCTTTATTTCTTTCTATGAGTGGTATTTTTTCTTGAAATGGTGGATTGGTTTTCTCCCAGTAATAATCATCAGCATCCAAATGCTTGAAATTGATTTGTTTTTCTAGTTCTCTGCCTAGTGTAGTTGTTCCAGAGCCTGATGCGCCGAAGATGAGTATTTTCATTGCTATTTGGATTTGATTAGTAAAGGATTTTTAGGATTGATAGGATTAGAAAAACCAGATATACCATTCTCATAGAAATAATATAAAGCAGTTTTTAAAGTGTACGACAAAAATCTCCTTTTGGGTTGTATATCAAAAAGATAGCTTATACATTTCGTTGTGCGGCAACTATTAAATAGACTAGGGCAATCAATTCTACAAATATGATGTTGCGCTGCAACTTTCTACTATATTTTATCTTATAGAAAATACATCTTTATTAGCTTTTATGTAAAACACAAGTTGCAGAGCAACGAAATATTAAATGTTTTGTAAAAAGGGAAATTTGTCGCACACCCTAGCTTTTCCACACTATCTTTTTAATTTACAATTTCTTACCTTTGTGGATTGATTAATTTTGAATAGCCATTAAAAGACTTTTTAAAGTCCAGAATATATATAAAAATGAAATATACCGAACCAAAAAATATCAGTTACGCAGGCGTAGCGAAAGATGTTCTCCATTTTTGGAACGAGAACAAGATTTTTGAGGCTTCTGTCCAAAACAGAGAAGGCAAACCTACTTTTACGTTCTTCGAAGGACCTCCTTCTGCCAACGGAAAACCGGGTATTCACCACGTTATGGCTCGTACGATTAAGGATATTTTTTGTCGTTACCAAACTTTGAAAGGCTTTCAAGTAAAGCGTAAAGGAGGTTGGGATACGCACGGTTTGCCTATTGAATTACAGGTAGAAAAAGAATTAGGCATTACAAAAGAAGACATTGGCAAAACGATTTCTATCGAAGACTATAATCAGAAGTGTAGAGAAGCTGTAATGCGTTACAAAGAACTTTGGGACGACATCACAACAAAAATGGGCTATTGGGTAGATTTAGGAAACCCATACATCACTTTTGATAAAAATTATATGGAAACGCTTTGGTATCTACTAAAGCAATTCTATGATAAAGGACTTTTATACAAAGGATATAGCATTCAGCCGTATTCTCCTGCTGCTGGTACTGGTCTTTCTTCACACGAACTCAATCAACCAGGGTGTTATCGTGAAGTAAAAGACTTATCTGTTATTGCACAGTTTAAGGTAAAAGGAACAGCAAATGATTTCCTTTTGGCTTGGACAACAACGCCTTGGACGCTTCCATCAAACGCAGCTTTAGCTGTTGGAAAAAATATAGACTACGTAAAAGTAGAAACACACAACCAGTACACGAAGCAGCCAATAAATGTATATGTAGCAAAAGCACTTTTAAATAAAGTTCTTGACCCTAAAAAATATGTCGACCACGGTGTGTATGACGAAGAAAAACACCCAAATCAGCATCCTTACACAATTTTAGAACAATGTAAAGGAGAGCGTTTGGAAGGCTTGGAGTATGAGCAACTTTTACCTTATGTCCAGCCAGACGAAGCAAATGGAACTGCTTTTAGAGTAATCTTAGGAGATTTTGTAAGTACAGAAGATGGTACAGGTATCGTTCATATTGCGCCTACTTTTGGTGCAGACGATGCTCGTGTAGCTAAACTTGCAAACGTTCCTGCTATTTTGGTAAATGATGAAAACGGAAACCCAATGCCACTTGTGGACAAAAGAGGACGTTTTGTAAAAGAAGTTACTGATTTTGCAGGTGAGGCTGTAAAAGAAGAATATGAACCAAACGAAGTTACAAGCAAAGAAGGCTACGAAAATGTAGATTTGCGTATTGCTGTAAAGCTCAAAAAATCGAATCGTGCTTTCAAAGTAGAAAAATACGAACACAACTACCCTCATTGTTGGCGTACTGACAAGCCTGTTTTGTACTATCCATTAGATTCTTGGTTTATCAAAACGACAGAACACAAAGAAAGAATGGTAGAGCTAAACAAAACCATCAACTGGAAACCTGCCAGTACAGGTGAAGGGCGTTTTGGAAACTGGCTTGAAAACCTTGTAGATTGGAACTTATCTCGTTCTCGTTATTGGGGAACTCCTCTTCCGATTTGGAGAAGTGAAGACGGAACAGAGGACGTTTGTATTGGTTCTATAAAAGACCTTTTAGCAGGAATACAAGAAGCCAACGACTCAAAAGTCTTGACAACAGAAGAAATCAAGAAAAATCGTGGTTTCTTAGAGAAATTTATGGCAAATCAAGCTGATTTGCACCGTCCGTATGTAGATGATATTACGCTTGTAAAAGGCAAAACAAAACTTACTAGAGAAACAGACCTTATCGATGTTTGGTTTGATTCGGGGGCAATGCCGTATGCACAGTGGCATTATCCATTTGAGCAAAATGAAGTTTTTGAAAAATCTTTCCCTGCTGATTTTATTGCAGAAGGTGTTGACCAAACTCGTGGTTGGTTCTTTACGCTTCACGCTATCGGAACAATGCTCTTCGACTCTGTAGCCTATAAAAATGTAATTTCGAATGGACTTGTATTAGACGATAAAGGCAATAAGATGTCGAAGTCTAAAGGAAATGTAGTCGACCCATTTGAAACCTTAGAAAACTTTGGAGCAGACCCAACTCGTTGGTACTTGATTGAAAACTCAAATCCTTGGGACAGTTTGCGTTTTAGTAAAGATGGCGTTACGGAAGTGCAGCGTAAGTTTTTCAATACGCTTCAAAACACCTATTCTTTCTTTGCTCTATATGCAAATTTAGATGATTTTGATTTTGATAAAAATAATGTAATTCCTGTTGAGAAACGACCTGAAAGCGACCGTTGGATTATCTCAAAACTTCACTCTTTGATAGCCGAAGTAGATGCAGCTTTTGCAGAATATGAGCCTACTAAAGCAGCTCGTGCGATGTCTAAATTTGTAACAGACGACCTTTCAAATTGGTACGTTCGTTTGAATAGAAAACGTTTTTGGAAAGCCGAACTTGTAGATGACAAGATTGCAGCCTACCAGACACTTCATACGTGTTTGGAAACGGTTGTTTTGTTGGCTTCTCCGATTGCACCATTCTATTCTGATTTTGTATATCGTAACTTGAAAAAAGCAGACAAAGACAGCAAGGTTTCTGTTCACTTGGCAGATTTTCCTGTTTCTGATGAGAGCTTGATAAACAAAGATTTGGAAACACAAATGGAACTTGCTCAACAGATTTCTTCGATGACACACGCTTTGCGTAAGAAAAATCAGATGAGAGTTCGCCAGCCATTGCAGAAAATTATGGTAGCTGTGGTAGATGAAACTACTCAAAATCATATCAAAGCTGTACAAGAATTAATTTTATCAGAAGTAAATGTAAAAGAACTAGAGTTTTTAGCTCCAGATTCTGACAAACTTACCAAAACAATAAAACCAAACTTTAAAAAGCTAGGTAGCCAGTACGGAAAAGCAATGCCAAAAATTGCTGCACAAGTAAAAGCCATGTCACAATCTGATATTGCAACGTTGGAGCAAACAGGCGTATTTACATTCAATCTTGATGGAGAGGTAATTCCACTCACACCAGACGATGTAGAAATCGGAACAGAAGATATTGAAGGCTGGGTAGTGATGAGCGAAAACGGAATTACAGTAGCTTTAGATGTAAACCTTACCGATGAGTTACGCCAAGAAGGAATTGCTAGAGATTTGGTAAATCGTATTCAAAACCTTAGAAAAGACGAAGGTTTGGAAGTACAGGATAAGATTATGTTACAAATCCAAAAAGGTAACGAACTTCTAAACGATGCTTTGTCCAACTTCAAAAAATATATCTGTGATGAAACACAAGCCTTAGAAATGGAAGTGTTGGAATCAGTAAATGATAGCGTTGAGCTAGAAACCGAAGAAACAAAAGTTCATTTGGCAATGAAAGTGCATCAGTTAAACTAATGTAGTACACACTTTAGTGTGTGAGCAGATGTTATGAATAAAATCAAAAGTTCCATTTCCTTGAGAGGTGGAACTTTTGTAGTTTTATAGAAAAAAAAGACTATGAGATTCATTGTATTCCTAATTTGTTTTATTTTTATTTATCAAGTTTCTTTCCCCCAAACAATAGAAGAAATAACATTGGACTCTACCAACCACTATATGATTGTAGAAAATGATACCCTTCCGTTTGTTATGTCCAAAGTAGAACGACTGGTTTATACTAAGTTGCAGATAGATACTATGGTTTACTCTTTTGATTCTCTTCCCTGTCCTTCATTTTACCGTTTTGAAAACAAGATTTTCAATTATTATGATGCAAATTGTAAAAAACAAGGAGTTTGGATTGAAGAAGTGATAGGAAGAATATGGAAAGGCAAATATATTGAAGGTAAAAAAGAAGGCATTTGGAAAACTATAGATAAAAAAAATGCAGAAGATTATTATGAAATAAAGTTATTCAAAGACAATGTGATGACTTGGTCTAAAATATTCTACCCAAATCATTTACAGAAATCCTATGTTACTTGGGAAAGAGCAGATTCGTATTATATTCAGTCTATAAAAAGATGGTATGAAAACGGAAAACCTAAAGAACAATACAAATGTAAACTTAATGGTGAGAGTAAGTATTATTTGCCTTTAAAAGTGTATGAAATTGATACAGCGTATGAATGGTTTGAAAGTGGTCAATTAAAGTATATTGCGATTCATAAAGGTTCAAAGAAAAACTATACTTATTTTTATGAAAATGGAAATATACAAATCAATACTATTTGTGGTGTATTGGGTAAAAATACTAGACAGATTACACATTATTACGAGAGTGGAAATATAAAAGCAATCAATTATTTTCTAGCAACTAAGAAAAATTATAATAAGAAAATAGGCATCTGGGAGTATTACGATGAATACAAAAACCTTATAAAGAAGGTCATTTATAAGAAAGGTAAAGAAAAAAAGACAGTGTATTTCGATGATATGAAAAAATAAATATGATTATATAGGATTAATATGACAAAAGCTAAGAATAAAATCATCAATCTAATCCAAGCAGGAATTTCCACTGCTCCTAATGAATTTACTCGTTCGTTTTATTTTATTACGATACAAAACGAAAGACTTTTTTTGTAATCCATATCGCTGACTACTTTATGCTCAATGAAGATTTAGAAATAGATGATTCTGTAACCAGTTCTATGTCTAGGGAAGCTCAAAAGGAAATAGTAAACTGGATAAAAAGAATAGAGAAAAACGATTCCTCTCTTATTTGTATTCCCCAACGAGGAATCACAGATGAAGAAATTTTGGAAATAGAATTATTGGAATTTATAGAAAACAACAATATTGATTTAGAAACAGCTAAAATACAACTTGCAGAATCTGAAATGCCCATATCAGTATCACTTGATTTAGAAAATATAAAAATTAGTCAGAAAAAATGGTGGCAATTTTGAAAATAAATGGTATCCTTATGATTGAAAACAGTATTAGACAAACCTCATAAACACAATAAAAAGTGAATTTCGAAACAATCATTAAAGAGATATATCAAAATATCAAACTTTTAGAAGATAGTGGAGAACTAGCATCTTATATCCCAGAACTAGCCTACATTAATCCAGAAAGTTTTGGCGTACATATTTCTACACTTGATAAAAATGATTTTGGTATTGGAAATTATACTGATAAATTTTCCATTCAAAGTATTGCTAAAGTTCTTTCCTTAGCACTCGCTTACAGAATGGTTGGGGAAAGTATTTGGAAAAGATTGGGAGTTGAACCTTCTGGAAATCCGTTCAACTCCCTTACACAACTTGAAGTAGATAATGGCATACCTAGAAATCCGTTTATTAATGCTGGTGCAATCGTAATTTCTGATATTTTGATTAGTAATTTGGAAAATCCAAGAGAAGATTTTTTGGCTTTTGTAAGAAGCCTCTCCAATAACCCAAACTTAGATTATTCAAGTGAAGTAGCTGCATCAGAGAAAGCAATAGGATTTAGAAATGTAGCGTTGTGTAATTTTATTAAATCTTTCGGTAATATTGAAAATGACCCAAACAAAGTCCTTGATTTTTACTTTGACCTCTGCTCGTTAGAAATGACTTGTAAAGAACTCTCAGAAGCATTTTTATTTTTGGCAAATAATGGACGTAGAACAGTAGATAACCTTACAATACTTACCAAAAGTGAAGCAAAGAGAATAAATGCACTCATGCAAACCTGTGGTTTTTATGACGAATCTGGAGAATTTGCCTTCAAAGTAGGACTACCTGGAAAAAGTGGTGTTGGAGGAGGAATTATAGCTGTTCATCCAAATCAATATACAATAGCCGTTTGGAGTCCAAAATTAAATAAGAGAGGAAACTCCTATAAAGGAATGAGATTTTTAGAAGAATTTACTACAAAATCTGAGCTATCCATATTCTAATTCATTGCTATTTGTCTCATGAATAGATTTCTTTAAAGGAAACGAAACGTATTTCAATATGAAACACGTGATTTAAGATAAAAAAGGCTGAACTCAACAACAGCTATCAAAGAACTATGAGTTAAATAGTTAAACGACTAAGTCAAACCCCAAACTTTGTACAACTTACACACTTTATAGGATAGTGTCAGACAGTTTCGGAAATAGCACTTGAAGTAGGCTTTTATCACACTCGTTTTCCAATCCATTTACAAACCGTATAAACAAGCTGGTCGTAATCTACTGGCTTAACAATATAACCATTTGCACCTGCATCAAAGCATTCTTGTTTGTCTTCTTCTTGTGCCTTCCCTGTAATAGCAACGATTGGATAATGCTTGAGTTCTTCATCTTGACGAATCTTTCTCATAGCGTCCAAACCATTCATTTCTGGCATTACTGAGTCCATTAGCACCAAATCTACATCTTCTTCACGCAACATATCAATGGCTTGCTGCCCATTCATAGCTTCTAAAATTTGAGCTTCATAGGTTTCTAAAGCAGAGGCAATCACGAAAATATTACGAATATCATCATCTACAACTAAAATAGTTTTATTCTTAATAATTTTGATGGCTTCTTCCTTACTTATTTCGCCTCCAGCTTCATCAGCAGCTTTTTGCTCTTCGATATCGTCTTCATCTTCACTAATTTCCTCATTGATAGAATTACGTGTTAGCGAACGAGGAGGAACATCGCCTTCTAGTTTTTCTGTAGGTTTCTTTCTGCCTGTCTTAGAAGATGATTTTTTAGAAATCATTTCCTCTAACTCTTTATCTACCTTGAGTTCGTCTAATAAAGATTCGGCAAGTTGAGCCGTACGTGATTTCTGTCCGTTCGAACTTGAAAATTCATCTTGCTTTGGAGTTTCCTTCTCCACTTCTTCTTCCATTCTATGCAAAAATATAGCGACCTCTTCACGCAATTTTTCATCGGTATCTCTTGTTTTTAAGATGATGCTTTGCGCTGCTTGGCGAAGGTTGGTTTCCTCTTCATGTGAAAGAGATTTTCCAGTATAGATAATGACAGGAATATTAGAATGATTTTCATTGATGTATTTGCAAACTGCCTGCCCACTACCATCTTTCAATCCTAAATCTACAATAGCACCATCAAATGTTCCGTTTTCAATAGCTTGAATCGCTTCATCTTGGCTCTTTACACCCAAAACTTTTACATCATCACCAATAATAAGCTCTTTGATGGCTTCCATTTGCGACTCGTCATCTTCTACTATCAAAAGCTCTTTGACTTTCTTTTTCGAAAGACGAAGCATATCCGACATTGCACTCTTCAAAACATTTTCATCTATTGGTTTTTGTAAGAAACCAAATGCTCCTGTGGAAAGAAGATTGTGGTCTTTGTCTCTTGCTGAAATAATTTCGATAGGAATATGACGCAATTCTTTATACGATTTGAGTTTTTTCAAAACATCTACTCCATCAATATCTGGCAAACCTAAATCCAAAATAATTCCGTTAGGCTTATACTGAATTGCCAAATCGATGCCTTCTTCTCCACTCTGTGCAATAAGCGTTTTGATACTCTGTGCGCTCAAGACTTCTGCCATACTTTCAGCAAATTGTACCTCATCTTCAATAATCAAAATGACATTATCATTTTTGTTAATATTGTCTCTATCGTCGTCAATATCTTCTCTGATAAGTTTTCTAGGCAAACGTTTCTGAGATGCTGTTCCTCTTTTTGCATCCAAGTTTTTTACCACTACGGTTACTCTGTCTTCTTTTTCTGCTAATTCTTCATCCAATCTTTTTGGTAAGATAATAGAAAATGTACTTCCCTTTCCTGCTTCTGAATCTAGTTCAATCTGTCCTTGTAAGAGTTTGGTAAGTTCACGAGCAATAGAAAGTCCTAATCCTGTACCTCCATATTCTCTTGAAGTTGTACCATCAGCTTGTTTGAAGGCTTCAAAAATGACTTGCTGTTTATCTTTTGGTATGCCAATACCTGTATCGCTGATACTGTATTTATAATGATTTTCGTCGTGTTCAGTGATAGTGAGCTTTACTTGTCCTTTTTTAGTAAACTTAAATGAGTTAGATAAGAAATTGCGTAAAATTTGAGCTAATCTTTCCTTATCACTATATATGAATGATTTTGTTTTGTCTTCTGTAATAAAATCAATTCCTTTTTCTTGAGCTATGCCTTGGAACAAATCGCTCATATCGGTAACGATTTCCTTGTTGGTAAATTCTACTGGATTGATAACCATTTTTCCAGCTTCAATCTTAGAAAGGTCAAGAATATCATTGATAAGACGTAAAAGTTCTCCCCCCGATTTATAAATAATTTTAGCTTTTTTCACATCTTTCTCTGGTAATGACCTTTTCTCATTCTTAGAAAGCATTTTGGAAAGCATAATAATTGAGTTGAGAGGCGTTCGAAGCTCGTGCGACATATTTGCCAAAAACTCTGACTTGTATTTGTTGGAAAGTTCTAGCTCTTCGGCTCTCCTATCTAGTTCTTCCTTAGCTAAAATTAGGCTTTCATTTCTACGACGCAATTCTTCTGATTTTTCTTGCAATTCTCCCTGCTGAATTTCCAATCTTTCATTGGCTTGCTCAATCTCTTTTGCTCTCGCTTGTGCGCTACGTGTGGCTTCTTCCGAAGTAGCCAAAAGTCCTTTGATTCTATCTGTTTGAGAAACAGAATAAATGTAAGTTACGATGGTGTTGGCAGCTTGTTGCAAGAACTCTTGTTTGAGCTGTGTGAAAGGCTCAAAAGAAGCAAGTTCGATAACTCCATACAATTCATATTCAAAAACTAAAGGAAAAGCGTACACATGAGTTGGTGGTTCTTCGACTGTACCCGTAGTCAGTGCCATATCTTGCCTTCTAATATTTTTCAAGAGAATTGGACTACGCTCTAAAGCTACTTGTCCTACCAAGCCTTCGCCAATTTTGTATTCGTTTGAAAGTCCAGAACGCTCTGTAAAGGCATACGAAGCATTGAGTTTCAGTTTTGATGAGAAATTATCTACCAAATACATCACACCTTGTGCAGAATCGGTATAACGAGAAATAAAATTGATAGCTTTTCTACTTAGTTCTAGTGAAAGAAGATTTCCAGAAAGCTGTTGTGCAAGCTGATTGATACCATCTTTAATCCAGTTTTGTTCGAAAGTTTCTTTCTTATTGGCTCTAAGACTTTCTGTCATTCGTTGTAGAGCAGTACTTAGTTCGTCTTCTTCTCCTCTTTCTTTTACTTCAACTGTATAATCTCCTTTTGCAATAACTTGTGCTTGATTGATGATATTTTTAAAATTCTCAATCATCTGGTTGATAGAAATGGCTAATAAATCGTTCGGACTTTTTACTTCTACTCGCCTAGAGAGGTCGCCTTTTGCAATGCTGTTTGTGATATTTGAGATTTCTTTCAAATTTTCAACTACTTTCCTAACCGAAGAATAAATACTTTCTTCTGATTTGTTGTTATTGAATTTCATATTTAAGTCGCCAGCCGAAACTCTGCGAGCTATATCTGCAATTTCGGAAGGGTCGCCACCAATTTTTTTGCTTGTGTTGCGAACAATAAAAAGAGCTACTGCAAAACTTACCAAAATAGAAAAGATAGTACCACCAATAATCAGACGACTAGAGTCTGTATAAATCTCTTCGCTTCGTTCGGCTGCTTCTCTAGCGTTTTGTAAATCTTGAGCAATTATAAAATCCAAATTCTGATTACTTTCCTCAAAAGACAAAGCTGCTGTAAGCATTAATGTCTGTTTTGCTTGTTCTTTATTGTTGTATCTAGAATCTCTCTGTACTTTCTTACTTAGTTCTAAATACTTATTATACGATTCTTCATAGAGTTCGAAATCGCTTCTATTTTTTATGATTTGGCGCATCGCCTTCGATTCCTTTGAGTCATCTTCCTCATAAATATCTCCCATTTCTCTTAATTTTTCCTGTCTTTCATCTAAGAAGGCTCTGTATTTTTGCTCGCTTTCTGCTATTTGCATTTCAAGTTCTCTCATTTCTGCCTCATACCCTGCCATTTCAGTTTCTGAAAGCGCAAAGATATGCTGCTGCTGACGTATCATGTGGTCAGATGTATTTGTATTGATACTTGAAATTTCATAGATACTTGGCATCCAGTTTTCACTAATTTCTACGGCAACTTCTTGTACTTGAGAGAGCTTATAGATGGCAAAGAAATTAACTATGATAGACAGAGTTAGGATAAAGGAAAAACCTGCAATAAGTTTTGTGGATAATCGCTCAAACATTCGTATTACTATTTTTTATGAGAAAGGCTATCTATTTCTTAATTTTTTCTAACTATAATTTACTACTAATTTAACTAAAATAGCAAACATAACGCCTTTTATCCTTCGAAAAGGACTAAAATAGGTTGGCTTTCGACGAAAACGAATTTTTAATCGGTTGTTTTTAGCTTTTAAAAAATGCAATACAATACAAACCCACCAAAAGCCATAGAAAAAGGAAACAACAAGCGAATGTAAAGAGGTTTTAATATTTCAGCTGATTTGAGAGAATAAGCATGATGATATTTTCTTGGAACAAGATAAAGAAGCAAAGAAGTAGCAATCATAAATCCACCCAAAACTTTAAAAAACATAGGGTAACGACAAAAGTCAGCATAAAAAACCATTGCAGCAGCAGGAATTAACCGAATTGTGATTTCAGCATAATTTATAAAATTAGTACTCCCAGCCTTAGCTATGGTTTCTCTTGCTTTTGTGGGAGCAAAAAGCATCAGAAAACCTACTGAAATCAAAAACAACCCAAACAGAACTACAATATATTTAGAAAGAATGATAAGCATAATTTATTCTTTTTCTTTAAAAAGTTGGAAGCCCCAAGCAATAAGTAAAAATCCAATTCCAGTAAGTGGAGGAGGAAGAATTTTTGAGATAATGCCAATTACAATCATTGCAATAGCAATAAGAACGAGCAGAATACTGACAAGGTTAATTTTTTGATTGTGTGACATAATAATAATTTTTAAAGGTTATTTTGTTTCAGCTATGATAACTCCAAATATGCCATCAGTTTGTTGCCAGTTTTTTGAAGGAAGATAAGTTTTGGAAACAAAACCATCTAAATAAAGAGCATTTTTGCAGTCATTTTGTTTGAAAAACGTAGCAAAATCATAAAAATTAATTTCCTTTTTAGACATCGCAAATAAGAGATTTCCATTGGGCAAAACTCCAACCCCATTTCTAATATTAAGGTTGGAAGAGCCTTTCATAAATTTTGAATGCATTTTCCCATCAATCAGTAACATAGGTCCTGATTGTGTGGCATACTTTATATTTTCGTAATTATTGGCTTTCAAAAATTCCTTTGTCGTACAGACAACAGAACTATCATTATTTGTCAGATAAAAAATACCATTCGGCTGCATATAAAAATTGCCATAGCCTTTTTCTACTGTATCTATTTTAGCCTTTATTTTTCCATTTTGAATGAACAAACCTTGTGGAGACAAATCTCTTCTAAACATCCCTCCATTCATTGCAAAAACAAGCTCTTTTCCTTCTTTTTGCAATGCTTTTTTCAATACTTCAAAATTTTCGTAATGTTTTCCTGCCTTATCTTTCCAGTAAAAATCTAGTTTTTGTTTTTTAGGATTAATTGCATAACTCAATATTCTACTCTCATCTATCTTGTAATTTGGGTCGTTTTGAGTAACTTTTTCTTGCTTACTTCCGATATTTTGATAAACGATGAAACTTGTCAAGACAACAAGAATGGGTAGAATAATTAGACCTAGCTTTCTTTTCATAATTTGAGATTTTGTATGAAACAAAAAATCTCTATCAAGCATATTTTCTTGATAGAGATTTAAGATACTATAATTTTCTGAGCTTTATTTCATTTTAGAATGTAATTCTCTATTTATCGTCTTCATTTTCTTCTTCTTCCAGTGCTTCCAAATCTACGATTCCAACCTCTTCAATTGTTCCATCTGGCTGTACTTCGTGGATTGTACCTGATTGTACTGTCATTTCTTTGTCTTCTCCGTCTGCTGCATAGACCATACAACTCATGGTTTTGTCTTCATTAAGCGTACAGGTTACTTTTTCTTCTTGTGTGAACCCATCTTGTGAGCCTCTGATGTAGTATTGTACATTTTTCTCAGCAATCGGTTTGCCCTCTGCATCAAATGTTACTAGCTTGGTAAACTGGAAAATAGAACCATCATAGCCATAGAATAAAAGCGCATTAATACCTTCTGGCATTTCATCTAGCTTTCCGATAAGGTATAAACGATTTCCCCCTTTAGGTTCGACCATTACTTTTTCTCCTAATCCGTTGATGATATTGAAATATTTTTCATAAGTCGTCATAGAAATTGGAGAAAAGACTTTTTTATTTGTTTTTTCACTAACATCGTAAGGCGTTTTGACCTCTTTTATTTTTCCAACAAACTCTGAAAAATCTTCTGCTGGAACAGTATCTTTTAGGTGTAGAGCTTTTCTATTTTTATCTTTATTAGCATCATAAACGTTTGCATCATCTACTACAACGGCTCTTGATTTATCTTTTTTGTAAGGATTTACATTTCGCTGTGCAAAAGAACTACTAGAAAGAAAACTAAAAGCAAACACAAATAGTAAAAGGGAATAAATAGTAGGCTGTTTCATTGTATAAAAAAAATTAAGGTAATGGGATAAAAATGGTTTTATAATAAGTAGTAAAACTACATACCAACCATTCTTGTTTTGATAAGATACAGATAAAATTATTTGAAAACATAATTACCTTTTGCATCTATGCTAAAAGACAATTCTTCTTTGTTTTTCTCAAATTTTTCATATCCTATCTTTATGTTGTCCCAAAATCCTACCAAATTTTTATATTTTGGATAAAATTCTTGCTGATTCTCTTTATTCATGCGAAAGGGCAAAACATAAATCGGAATCTTCGTTTGTCCATTCGTTCTTGCCTGTACTGCCAAAACATAGACTTCTTTGATGTACTCATCTGTAATGGGAATACAGCCAATCGTAACACAAGCTCCATGAAGATAGATTGCTCCTCCCAAATCTTTAGTTGCCGTTTTAGGATTTCTACGCTTATCTGCTAAATTAGGGTAGCTAATTCCTAGAGACAAAAAATAGCTACTCATAGGGTTGAAATGATTGATGTAGTAAAAGCCTTCTGGAACTTGATAATCGCCTTCCTTATTTTTATGCCCCAAATCGCCTGAGTTTTGGCAAATATCATAGGTCAGAAATTTTTGATATTGCTTTGCTGTTTTAGACTTAACATAAACTTCTAGCTCTTGTTCATCTTTGTAAGCTACTATCAAAATATTTAAGTTTTGGAGCGATAGTTTTTTTTCTTTTAGCTTTTTACTAAGGTAGTTTTCCTTTTCTGTATAGGCTGTCCGTACTTTTTTATAGCGTTTTTGTTCTGTAACAAAATCTTGATAAGCAAAAAAACCAATACAACAAACAACCAGTGAAAAAAGTCCTAAGAGATGTTTTTTTTGAATTTTCATAAGTGCATACTTTTTAAAATGAAATGCCTACTCTCCATTTCTTGCCAATGAGGTTTCTAAATCTATAAGTCCAATTTCTTTGATGCTTCCATCTTCTTGTACTTGATAAATTTGTTCATAAACAGGAATCATAGTTTTGCCAACTTCCTCATAATTTACACAACCTAGTGTTTGGTCTTCATTGATATGACAAGTCATTTTTCCTTCCATTCCTTCTTCTGAACCTTTAATATAATATTGTATTTCTTGTGATGCAATCGGGTTTCCGTTTTTATCAAAAGTAACGAGTTTTGAAAACTGAATGCTATTTCCTTCAAAGGCATAAAATAATAATGCTTCTATGCCAGTTGGCATATTGTCTAATTTCCCTACTAGATAAAGTCTGTTTTCATCTTGTGGAGCTAATACGATTGTTTCTTGTATGCCATTGGTAAGATTGAAATGCTCGTTGTAAGTATCTAAAGAAACAGGGGAATACAAATCTGTATTGACAACTTCATCTAGGAGAAGATAGCTATTTATTGTTTCTATATTTTCTATAAAATTGGAAAAATTGTTTGAAGTCGTAGTTTCTTTTCGTACCAATTCTTTTCGTTTGGTGTCTTTACTTGCATCATAAACATTAGATTCGTCTATGATAAGAATACGCTGTTTGTTTTTGTAAGGATTTACATTGCGCTGTCCGAATGTAGTTGCAGAAGAAAAAACAAATACTAAAAGCAAAAGAGAAAAAAATGAAGTATTTTTCATTGAAGTAAGATAGTTAGTAGTTGAAGTGTGAAATAGACAAACAAAACACGAAATTATAAACACGTATGTACTTTGTTTTCACAAATCTCTTTAACTAAAACCTTACCAAAAGTTAATAAGAATAAATTTTTATTTAAAAAATTTAAAATGCTTCTGCAATTCCGAAGTAAAAATTCAATTTTTCGCCTTTTGCAACATCAAAACGAATGTTGAGATTTTCAGATTTTACAATTTTGAGACGTAAGCCAGCCCCATATCCTACCTTAAGATTTTTGAAGCTCAAATCTTCTTTTGTATGATAAACATCTCCAGCCCCCACAAAGACCACCATTCCAACAGGTTCATAGATTGTAAAACGATATTCAGTTTGTAGTGCTATCATATTGTTATCTATAAATCTTCCTTTGTAATATCCACGCATCAGTTCGCTTCCTCCAAGGGCAGCTAGTTCAACCAAAGGCGCATCTCCATCTGTAAAATATCCATATCCTTGAAAAGCTAAGACATCGTTTCGATGAGAAAGTTTGAAATACTGACGCAAATCTACTCTAGTTACTTCAAAAGGCGTACCTCCCAAAGATTTTCCATTAAAGGCGTGTCTAAACTCGTAGAGCGAACCCTTCTGAGCATTCAAAACATTGTCCCTAGAATCGTAAAGAGCAGCTAAATCCAGTCCAGCAGAGATAGAGCCATCATACCCTAAAGGCTGATTTCTATTAAGTATTCCATCTTTTTCAAGCTCCATATCCCAAACATTATTGTAACGTATTCCCCCACCAACAAAAAATTTACCTACTACTCTCTTTAAGAGTAAAGGACTGATTAAAATATTCTGATATTCAAAAAGCTCTTCATTTTTGATAGAAGTCGTGTTTCCAAGACCGAAATATTGTTGGGGAAACTTAGAATAACCTAAATTTCCTCTAAGCATCCATTTTTCATCATTGAAAAAAACAACATAGCCAGAATTAACTACTACTTGTTTTCGAAGGGTATAAAGTGCAGAAATCGGCATATTTGATGTGCGTGTTTCTCTACTGGCATTCTTAAACTTAAACAGCCATTTTGCTCCTATCCCAAATCCCCAACTGGTTTCGGGTTTGTAGGAAACGATAGGAGAGATAACAAATTTACTACGGAAGCGAGTAGAGTCTTCCAAAACATCAGCTTTGTTTCTAAATTCCACATAATCTATTATTTTATCAAAAAAAGTTTCTTTTTTTTCTTCCTGCTGAGTATTGGTAGAATCTTGGTCTTGTGCCTTTACTGTCGTATGTTGAACAAAATAAAGAGATAGAACAAATAGAAAGGAATAGAATATCTTATAGGTATAAATTTTCATTGTATGGCAAATCGTAACTTCTATGAATAATAAGGAGGTTAAAAAAGCAAAAAAATAGACTTCTTAACAACTTTTTTTATAGAGCTACGAGAAATCTACCTATAAGACGCATTTTGTAGGCGAATTGTTAAAAATTTTGTATCAAAAAGTAGAATTATATTTAGTTTCTGTAATCAGAGACACTGATTTTTAATGTTTTAACCCATTTTTTTGTATGAAGAAGTTATTCATCATAGGAACATTACTAGCAATATTCAGTTTTAGACAAAAAACAAATTTGTAGAGTAGTATCATTTTCTATTCAAAACTATTCTCTATTGTTTGTGCTATCTTTTCAAATGACCAGTTTTGTATAATTTGAGAAGATAATCGCCCCATATCTTTTGCTTGTCTTTGGGATGTAATTTTATTCATTGCCTCTTTTAAAGACTGTACATTTTCACTTTGAAAAACAAATCCATTTTCATTATCTTGTATCAAATCTATTGCACAACCTACTTTTGTACTGGCAATGATGGCTTTTTCTGCTGCCATAGCCTCATTGATAGCCAATCCCCACGTTTCAGAAACAGATGTGAGTAGAAATACATCTGCCAATAAATAGATAATGGGCATCTTAGACTGATTTTGAAAAGGTAAAAAGTGTATGTTAGCTCTGTTTTTGGTTTGCTCTTTAAGTTCTTCTTCCAAATGACCGTTTCCCACCAAAATCAAATGTTCTTTATTCTTTCCTCTTTCTATAAATGCTTGAATTAGCAGTTGGGGCTGCTTAACAGCTTCAAATTTACCTGCAAAAAGCCATACTAATTCATTTTCTTGAATTCCTAATTCTTCTCTCCACTTGTTGGCTACTGCTACATTTTCATCTGTTGGTGTAAAACGAGAATTGTCAATGGCATGAGGAGCAAAAGTGAGTTTTGTATCGCTTACTCCTGCATGTTTGTAATAGCTTTTATTATTTGTTCCGACAAAAAACGCTTTATCTATATGTGAGTAGAGCCAAGTAAGAAACAGTTTGCGAGCTACTTTTTTCACAGGAGAAATTGTTGTTAGGAGATGTGAATCTCCACGAAACCATACTGAAATTTTATTTGAAAAGTAACGGATAACTTTCAAATGACTTTTGTAGCTCCAACCGAAGACTAAAATGGCATTAGGTTCATAGCTTTTTATGTCTTCAATAATTGTTGGATTATCAATTCCTTTGAAATGATGTGAACCTTTATCAGTTGCTATATTCTCTAAAAACTTGTAATTGTATCCCTCTAATAAAGGAATATCCCATTCTATTTTTTTTCCAAACCCTTCATCAAACTTATCTTTAAGTACATCTTCTCCCCATGTATAGAAAACACAAATATCTATTTTTTGTCGCTCTGAAAGCAATTTAAAAATGGGAGCATAATATTGGATGGGATGAGTGGTAATAATGGCTAATTTATTCATTTATTTCAATGATTTTGTCAAAAAATTCAGCTTGCTTGCGTGTCATTTCTCTAGCTGTATAAGGCTCAAAAGCTTGCCAATCCGTTTGTGGTTTTTGTTCAATATTTTCTAAAAACTTCTTGAATGTAATGTAGGCTTCCTCAATTTTGTCTTCATCAAACTTCTCCTCTAAAAAAGGAATTACTGTACCTGCATTCGTCTTCCTAAGAATAGAAACGGCACTGCTTCCTTCATAAAATACTGCACAGATAGGTTTTTCAGACAAAATATAAGGATAAAGTTTTGAGGCTGTATAATTTTTATCTATTGAACCAAAAATAAGCAATCCGTTAGCCTCTGAAAGCAAACGCAACGTATCAAAATAAGGAATTCGTGCAGGAAACTCTTCTACTAAAGTTTGAACACCTATTTGTTGAGCTACTGGAAAAATAGTAGGTTTAGGATTCTGAGAAGAATAATCTGTTCCAATAAAAAAAAGTTTTAGTTTTTTGAAAAGTGTAGGGTTTTCTTTCAGTCCTTTGCTAATAGCTTTAAAGAGTATCTGAGCTGCTGTTTTTAGGTCGTGTCCTCCTCTGCCTATATAAACAAGATGTACAAAATCATCTTTTGGATTAAAAAACTTGTTGTGAAAATCCATTTTGTTAGCCACCTCAAAATCTTTATCAAAAGCTCCAAATGGAAGCGTAATACAAGTTTGAGGTGTGATATTCTGATAGCGTTTTTGTAAGGTTTGACAGTATCCCTCTGAAACTGACACAATACCATCTACCTTTTTCATCGCAATAGGCTCTAAAAACTTATGCAAATTATATGAAAACCAAAATTTAGGTGGACGTTCAGCCTTTGGACGAGTGAGGTAGTAGTCTGAATGCCAAGGGTCTTGCATATCTATTATGTATGGAATCTTGAATTTTCTTTTCCAGTATGCACCCAAAACACAAATAGGAAAGACCGTTGTAGAAAAATAAATAAGTTCTATTGGATTACCTTCTTTTTGTTTTTGCCTTATGATTTGATTGACTTTTTTTCTATAAAAATACATAGAACGAAGCCCTAGCTCACCTAGTCCAACTTTTCGTGTATATTTTGCAGAAAATGCCTTAACATGATGAATTTCTAAATCTTCTGGAACAGTTTGTAATAATATTTCTTCTTTAGGAAACTCTGTTAGGTGAGGCGCAACTCCAACAACAATCGGATTCCATCCAAACTCTTTCCAATAGTTTACTCCTTGTCGAACACGGTGCATATCGGCTGCATTATTAGGAGGAAATGTAGGAGAAATAATAAGTAAATTTTTCATTTTGAATAATTAGCTCAATGTTTTTTCTAAGATGTCAAGAAACTTTTGTCCTTCTATATTCCAGTTATATTTTGTTTTTGAAGCATTTTTAGAGGCTTTTTTCATGTTTTCTAGCATTTCAGTCTTGTTTTTCTTACTGTCAGCTAAAATTTCAATTTTTTGTACCACTTCTTCTATACTTTGAATATTTACTAAAAAGCCTATATTTTCATTCTGTTTTAGTAACCAAGCTTGACCTTTTGTAGAAGAAGACAAAATAGCCAGTCCAGTATTCAAATACTGAAAGATTTTATTAGAAATAGCTAATTCGTTGTTGATACTAAAACCTGTTTCTAGTGCAAGCCCTACATCGTGTTCTGCTGTTCTAAATACCAGTTCTTGATTTGAAACCAAACTATGAAAGTAGATATTTTCTCTTACTTTTTTGCTAGTTGCTAAACTTAGCACATGGTTTTTTACTTCTTCACTGGCTTCTCCTCTCAAATGCAATTCTATATCATCTCTATCTAGTCTGTTTAAGGCTTCTATAATTTGCTCAATCCCCCTTCCTTTTCCCGTTGTTTGAGAAAACCAATACAAAGATAAATTATTCGAATTAGTTCTGTCTTTGTACACTTTATCTACTTCTTCCATATCTTCAAATACATTTAAGATAGGAACTATGGTAGGAAGATTGGGATAAAGCTGATTATAAAAATCTATATACAAAGGACTAGCACAAGTGATATAATCAGCTTTAGGAAGATATTTTTTCTCCAACTCTACGATATTTTCATCTTTATTTTTAGAAGTTACACTATACGCATCTTCAATATCAAAGCCTAGTTTTGCCTTATTTTTTTTAGCTATATGAGCAACTACTGGCAACATATTTATATTATGAACAATATATAAGTCTGCCTTTATAGACCTTAAAAAATAATATAAAGGAAGCCAAAGAGGAGTAGAAAGACTTAGTTTACCCACTACACTCCTATTTGCAAGATGTGGAATTTTTTTAGCTATGTGATGAAAGCCTGTTCCCAACAAGTACCCCATTTTTTTTTTATAAAATGGATATACAAACACTTCCCAACTAGGATTTTGATGTACCAACTCTTTGTCAAAAGGAACAAGTTTTTTTAGAGTTTGAAGCCCTACAACAGAGACTTGATATCCATTTTGAGAGGCTGTGGTTGCTTCTTTTATCAGACGAGGATTTGAGGAAATATGCCCTACTGAAACAAAGCAAATATGTTTTTTATTATTTGATTTATTTTCTATTTTTTGTTTCCTCATAAAGTAAATATTGATGTTTTATAGTCTCAGCTACTTTGTTTCTATAATCTTCCCATTGCCATTTTTCAGCCGTTTCTAATGCTTTTCGGCTTGTGTTTTCTATAAGATGTTTGTTCTCTACACACCATTTCATTTGCTGTAAAAGAGCTTCTTGATCTCCTACAGGAACAATCCATCCATTTTCGTTATGTTCTATAAAATCTAGTGCCATACAATTAGGAGTAGCAATAACAGGAATACCATTTGCCATTGCTTCTGAAATAACCATTCCGAATCCATCTGAATAGGTAAATGACACAAAAATGCTTACTTCTTTTATAAAGTTCATATATTCTTGATGTGCAAGTCTATCATAAAATTTAACAGAAGGTGGTAATTCTTGTTTTTCTTTATCATCTAATAGATATGTTCCTATAATTCTCAATTCAACATTTGAGAAAATTTTATCTAGTTTTTTCCAAACTCTCAATACGTGATGTGCACCTTTCAAATAACTTATGTTTCCAGAAATTGCAAAGATAACTTTATCTATATTTTCTCTACTATCACTTTGCTGTTTTGGTTTGGGAAATGCCAAAGGAATCACTTGGGCTTTTTGTTGATAAATTGCTGGAAACGAATTTTTTGTAAAAGTAGAATTACAAATGATTGTACTAGCCAAATGCAGCTCTTCTTCTCGCCTTTGATTCCTTTCCTTACTCAAATCTGAAGAAAATAAATTGTTATACTGCTTTTTAAACTCATTTTCTTCTTTAAATAATTTGTCTATTATTTTATCAAATGATTTATAATATACACTTGGCTGTTCGTAAACACACATTATTTGCTTACTATTAGCAGCCTTCAAAGCTGCAAGCGAACAGTGTTCGTACCCATGAAATATCTCAATATTTGATTTTTTTATTTGACCTGCTACCCATCTATCGTAAGAATTCTCTGCCCACTCCCATACTTTGTCAGTAGTTTCTGTTGAAGCATAACGACTAGCAAAAAGACGTATGAGTTCCCTATAAGGATAAGTTTTTATTTTTTCAAAAGGTATTTCAGAGATAGCTTTTTTCTCTATATCTTTTTCTAAACTTGGAGCTATTTTTTTAAGAAAATTAGATAAAAAGTACTCTTTATGAGCAATAAAAGTTGTACAGAACTTCTCTAACATATTATGTTCATAATATGCAAAGGCTGTCTGACGAACAAAAATCCCTGTACCTGGATGGGCATGTAGCACTTTCATAATGTTTGACTATATCCAATTTTTATTTGCTCTAAAAGAAGAGTTTTCTTTTACAAAAATAAAATCACTTTGCCACAATGCTTTGTCTAATGGACGACGAGTAAATGAACAAATATCATAGGTTACAAAGCCATACTGATACATAAAATTACAAACTTCATGTACTAGAGGAACATTCTGATGAATGTCCAGTAAGGATACCTCTAACAGAACAACATCAGTGTTTTTCAAGTATTCTGTTGCACCTTTCAAAATTTCTAGTTCATACCCTTGTGTATCTATTTTTAAAAAATCTATTTTGCCTATGTTTCTTTTTTCTAAAAGCAAAGCTAAAGTAGTAGTTAATTTGCTTACTTTCTCAAACTCATCGTTTTCTTCGTGTTCTGTAAGTACTGAACTTGCTGTTTCACTTTGGTGAAAAATAACTTCTTTATTAGCTTCAGCAGCTAAAAGAGCCTGCTCAAAATAAATTTTTCCATTAGACTGATTAGCCATTTTTTCTAATAGAGTAGCTTTTTCACTCATTGGCTCTACCATCAGAAATTTACTATTTGGAAATATGGTTTGCATCTCCTTTGTCCATTCTCCTTTATATGCACCTATATCAACAGTCATTTTTGGGTCAAAACCTAAATTTTTAAGTTTTGAAATAGAACGAAACATATCAGGGACATCTAGTTTTTCTCTTAATTTTTCTTTTAGAGATGTAGGTAATAATCGTGTTAATATACTCATTGAATTATCTTCTGATAAGTTTGTAAATAATGTTCAGCTATTACAGTAGCACTAAACCTTTCTTCTGCATCTTTTCGCACATCAAGGCGAGAAATAGCATCTATTTTTTCTACTGCTTCTATCATTTGTTGTAGTGTTTGGCAAATGTAGCCATTTATTCCATGCTTGACAACCTCTGGCACAGAACCTCTCCCAAAACCAATAACAGGAGTTCCACAAGCCATGGCTTCTGCCATCACAATTCCAAAAGGTTCATTCCAAAGAATAGGCATCAAAAAAGCTGCTGCTTTTCCCAAAATTTCATTCTTTTGAGTATCATTTACAGCTCCTATATAAACAATCTGATTGTCGTCCAAATGAGGTTTCACTTCCTTTTCGAAATATCCTGTTTGAGCATCGTCTTTTGGGATATTCCCAGCAATGATGAGTTTTCTATTTGTTTTCTTAGCTACTTCTATGGCAATATGTGTTCCCTTAATATGTTCTATCCTACCTAAAAACACTAAAGGAGCATCTTCTTCTACTATTTCTTCATAATCATAAATTTCTATCGGAACACCATTATAGATAGCATAACTAGGTGCATAAGGACGAATTTGCGAAGCAATATATTCACTACATCCTGAAAAATGAAGCGTATTTTTTTTAGATAAACTGAGAGCTTTTTTGATTTGAGAAATGGTAGGTTCACGCTGGTAGCTCATCAAAATAGGAGTAGAAGTAGGTAAAATTGGAAGTAGATATGCCAAACGACCAAAACTATGCACTATATCAACGTCTTGTAGTGTTTTGTCTGTCAGTATTTTGCTGATAGTAAGTGTATTTTTGAGAATATTTTTTATTCCATTATTACTTGTGCTGGGGTAAGGAACTAGAGTCGCTTCCGTATTTGAGTCTTGATGTCCAAATAAAATTACTTCATGTCCTTTTTTTAGATACTCTGTAATAAGCATATCTATTATTCGTTCAATACCTCCGTATAGTAGAGGAGGTACTGGTATTTCTGCATCTGTTGTGATGGCTATTTTCATTATTTCTTAAAATAAAGATTCATAGATATTTAGCATTTCTTCTCCCACTTTTTGAGTAGTGCGAGGAGGAACTATATTTTTGCTCAACATATTAGTAAGTGATGGATGAGTAGCTACATTTAGCAAAATATTTTCAAAGGTAGATAAATCATCAAACTGATATAAAAAACCTGTTTTACCATCTTCCACAAGCTCTGCCACTCCTCCAATATTTGCTCCAATAATTGG